>JAKAMS010000266.1 GCA_021812745.1 Bacteroidota bacterium
AAATTCAACCGTCTCATTTTTCTCTCTTGCGGTAATTTTTGTTTTAGGCGCCACCGCCGGATCAACTGTAACAATAATTATTATGCGGATGATTGAAGAAAAAGAAGAAGAGAAAAATAAATGAACAGCGGGATTCAGTTTACATAGTTTTGAATTTGTGGTAAGTTACAATATGACATTGACTTCATATTTCATAATAACATCCAATAATTAAACATGAGAAAAAGAAAACAAATGAATACTTTCATAATAGTATTATCCGTTCTCATCATGATCATGTTTATTCTGTTCTTCATCTACATCTATATAAACTCAGAGAGTGAGACATCTTTAGAACTTTTCAGCAAAGTTTTGATAGCATTATTAGCAGCATTTATTATCATAGCTTTTGACATTCTTAAGCCTGTTAAACCGGTGACGAAGAGCGTACAAATCATAATTCTTAGAAATAAAGAGAATAGGAATATGCAAGAATTTTCAGATCGTTTATTAAAAACATCTTATTCATTTATAAAATATAGTACTCTTTATGACGTTGATATTTATTCAAAGAAGAAAGAACTGAATAAATCTTATAAAGCACCTTATGAAGTTGAAGATCTCGATTTGGTTGAAACAGCATTTTGGTGTTGGCTATCGAAAAAATATACGATTCACTGGGACACGAAGGAAAGGATTGTTGAGGGTATTTCTGGGGGTGGCGGTAGTATATCACAAAAAGAAGATGCTGAAGCAAGCCCTAAGATTCTTACAATAGATTTTATGAAAGGACTATTACAGCACAATAATTTTGAATTGGACAGAGGTATTTTTTCCCAAGTTGCAATACCTTCAGGTACGGATGTAAAATTAATATTGAATACAGAATCTCAACGATCTTATACATTTTCAAATAGATATTTGGAACTAAATATTAAAATGGAATATGTTGGCTCGACTGGAGTTGAATTCACAATACTTGGCAACAAAATATTAGAGTCATTAAAAAAATCCTCAAGGAATCAAGAATATTACACTAATAATTTTATTATTGAATTCTCTTGTAAATACTCAAAATGGTATAAAGGAAACTCAGAATTACGAAAACAGATGTCATGGATAAATGCATTAACGAGTGACTTCTATGAAAATTTTGATTGGTCTCAAATTAGGCCTAAGTTGGAAAAAGCATATGGAATTAATTAGTTATGATTAAAAAATCTTGAAAATCTATGTCCGCCGAACCAACTAAAATACTTTGTTCAATCACCGGTAAATATGCTGGTATATATTTCTTGTAATTTGTATTCATTTTGAGATTCTCCTACTTACAAAAACAATAACATCAATTTTTATCAGAATAATTTTCACAAACCCCTAGTCGCAATAGAAATTTTATCAAACGAATTCTGCGTAAAAATTCTTTATTTTGCCTATCGAATTAACACAATAAGAAAACCTGGAGTTAAAAGTGGCAGCAAACGAACCAAATAAAATCATCTATTCAATGATAGGTGTAAGTAAATTCTATAACAACAAACCGGTATTAAAAAATATTTACCTTTCATATTTCTACGGCGCAAAGATAGGCGTGCTCGGTTTAAATGGTTCGGGTAAAAGTACCCTCTTAAAAATTCTTGGCGGTGTGGATAAAGATTTCAACGGAGAAATTGCAATTTCACCCGGCTTTACAGTCGGTTTGCTTGAACAAGAACCAAAGCTTGATGAGACAAAAACCGTCCGGCAAATTGTTGAAGAAGGTGTTCAGGAAGTAGTTGATGCTTTGCGGGAGTATGATGATATCAATGCAAAGTTTGCCGAACCAATGAGCGATGATGAGATGACTGCTCTTCTTGATAAACAGGCAAAAGTTCAGGACAAACTTGATCACCTCGGCGCATGGGATCTTGATTCAAAACTTGAGATGGCAATGGACGTTCTCGGATGTCCCCCGGGCGATACACCGGTTAATGTTTTATCCGGAGGTGAAAGAAGAAGAGTTGCATTGTGCAGATTGCTTCTAAAGAAGCCGGATATTTTACTTCTTGATGAACCGACAAATCATCTTGATGCAGAAACAGTTGCATGGCTTGAAGCCGAACTTAGGAGATATCCCGGAACAGTTATAGCCGTAACACACGATCGATATTTTCTTGATAATGTTGCCGGATGGATTCTTGAACTTGATAAAGGAGAAGGAATTCCGTGGAAAGGAAATTATTCTTCCTGGCTGGATCAAAAACAACAGCGTTTAAAATTGGAAGAGAAAAAAGAAACCGAACGGCAGAAAACTTTAAGCCGCGAATTGGAATGGATTAAAATGTCTCCCCGCGGAAGACATGCAAAATCTAAAGCGAGAATAAGTTCTTACGAAGAGATGCTGAATGAAGAAAATGAGAAGCGCCAGAAAGATCTTGAAATTTATATTCCGGCGGGACCACGTTTAGGAAACGTTGTAATTGAAGCGGAGAATGTTGCCAAAGGTTACGGCGACCGACTTTTATTTGAGAAGATGGAATTCAAATTGCCTCCCGGAGGAATTGTCGGTGTGATCGGTCCGAATGGCGCCGGTAAAACTACTTTATTCAAAATGATTGTTGGACAGGAAAAGCCGGATAGTGGAACATTTAAAATCGGCGATACGGTAAAACTCGCTTATGTTGATCAGAGCCGCGATATACTTGATCCGGAAAAATCCGTTTGGGAAATGATCTCCGGCGGAAGCGATATAATTCAACTTGGCAATAAAGAGCAGAACTCGCGCGCTTATGTAGGACAATTTAATTTTACCGGCGGCGATCAACAAAAGAAAGTCGGCGTGCTTTCAGGCGGTGAAAGAAACAGAGTTCATCTTGCCGTAGCTTTAAAATCCGGCGCGAATGTAATTCTTCTTGATGAACCTACAAATGATCTTGATGTTAATACAATGCGCGCACTTGAAGAAGGTCTTCTAAACTTTGCAGGCTGCGCGGTTGTCATAAGCCACGATAGATGGTTCCTAGATAGAATCTGCACTCACATTCTATCATTCGAGGGCGAGAGTAACGTTTATTGGTTTGAAGGAAATTTTTCTGATTACCAGGAAAATAGAAAAGAACGTCTTGGTAAAGACGCAGAGTTACCGCACAGAATTAAATATAAACGGTTAACTAGATAACCAAGGAATGCCAAATGAGAAGAATGGTTTGGACCGCCGCATGCCGAATGGGTTTTGAAGAAATTGATTCTCAGCATAGACTGCTCTTTGCAATTTCCAATGAGCTGCTGGAAATTAGTAATCCCAAAAGCCAGGAACCGGAAATTAAATATCTGCTAAGGCATTTAAGGGATTACGTTGAGAAACATTTTTCTTATGAAGAAAAATTTATGGAAGATAAAAAATTTCCCGGATTAAGCGATCACAAACAGAAGCATCAAAAAATTGTTACCGAGATTAATAACGCTTTAACTGGCTCTGCAAGCATGAGCGCGTTAAAAGAAAGTCTTGAAACTTTGCTCGACGGCTGGGTTCAAAGCCATATTCTTGTTGAAGACAAAAAATATGCTGACTGGGCTAAGTTCCATAAAATAATAGACTGATAAATTTCTCAGATTAAATTCCAATATTTTTTATTAAAGTGCGAATTTCATTCTTACAATAGGAATATTTAGGTTTGCGCAGCGAAATAAATCAGTTTTTCGAAAACCAATAATTTAAAAAGGAAAAAAAATGGAAAAACAATGGAACACTCCTCCGGCAATGCAAATTGATTCAAAGAAAAAATACACAGTCTCAATGAACACAAGCAAAGGAATAATCGAAATAGAACTTTATCCGGAACACGCGCCCAAAACCGTGAATAATTTTGTGTTCTTAGCAAAAGAAGGTTATTACGATGGAGTTTCATTTCACCGTGTTATTAGTGATTTCATGATTCAAGGCGGAGATCCAACAGGCACAGGCCGCGGCGGTCCCGGTTATAAATTTGAAGATGAATTTAAAAATAATCCTTTGAAACATGAGCGCTGTGTAATCTCTATGGCTAACGCAGGTCCTAACACAAACGGAAGTCAGTTCTTTATTACTCACTCACCTCAACCTCACTTAAACGGGAAACATACTGTATTCGGAAAAGTAATTAACGGGCAGGATGTTGTTGATTTAATTGAGCAGGGTGATAAGATGGAACAAGTAACTATAATTGAAGGATGATGAAGTATCTGAGTAACTAAGTGCCTGAGTAGCGAAGTAAATGAGTTTGGAAATGAAGACTTACAAAGAATTAATCGTTTGACAAAAATCAGTTGAACTTGTTACAATGATTCATGTTTAACCGCAAAGGACGCTAAGTTTTCGCAAAGCACGCGAAGAATCTTTGCAATCTTTGCGTATTTACTTTGCGGTCTTTGTGTTTAAAGATTTTCCAAAACTTTTTGCAGTTTTGAAGATACAGTAACAGCCACTTCTCCCAGAGCATCGTTCTTGACAGCTTGCATAGATTCAATCGGGTTCACAACACTCACTTGAATTTTGCCATCTTCTCTTTGCTGAACAACAATATTGCATGGAAGAAGTACAC
>JAKAMS010000267.1 GCA_021812745.1 Bacteroidota bacterium
ATTCTTGATAAAGCATCTTTAAGCATTCACGAAGGAGACCGTATTGGTCTAGTTGGAAGAAACGGTGCTGGTAAATCCACATTCCTCAAAGTTATTTCCGGTGTTATACCGGCGGATACCGGAGAAATTGCAAAGAAGAAAGATTTAGTAATTGGTTTTCTCTCTCAAGAATTTACACTTGATGAAACCAGAACTGTTCAAGAAAATATTTTGGACGGCGCCAAGCGCATTATAGAGTTGATCGAGGAATATGAAAATCTTCCGCATGATTCTTCTAAGCGGCACATCCTTGAAGAAAAAATTTTACAAATTGACGGATGGAATCTCGAACGGAAAATTGATCTTCTCATAAAATCACTGCACGCGCCGGAACCCCAAAGAGATGTAGCTACTTTATCCGGCGGAGAAAAGAGGCGTGTTGCATTATGCCGCGCTTTGATTTCCCAGCCTGATCTGCTGATACTCGATGAACCTACAAACCATCTTGATACCGACTCGATTGAGTGGATTGAAAATTTTCTAGCCGAATATAAAGGCACATGCATATTTGTAACGCACGACCGTTACTTCTTAGACCGTATTGCTAATAGAATAGTTGAATTATCGCTCGGCGTGTTTTTCTCTCATCAAGGAAATTATACGGATTATTTAATCAACAAAGCAGAGCGGCAGGCAGTAAAAGAAATTGAAGAGCGGAAGCGTCAGAATTTTTTACGCAGAGAACTTGACTGGGTTAGAAGAGGTCCGAGAGCTAGAAGAACAAAAGCAAAAAGCCGCCTTGATACATATTACGAAGTTGCTTCTCAACAGAATACAGAAGTTGAGTTAGATGTTGAAATGATAATTCCGCCGGCAGAAAAACTTGGCAATAAAGTTGCTGAACTAAAGAATATCGGTATAAAGATAGGCGACAAAAATCTTTTTGAGGGACTTAGTTTCAATTTTGAGCCGGGAAGAAAACTTGGCATTGTTGGTAAGAACGGCGTTGGAAAAACCACACTTCTCAAAATCATTTTAGGAAAACTCTCTCCAACATCCGGGAAAATTGATCTCGGGGAAAAAACCGAATTCAACTATATAGATCAGGCGCGCCTTCTGCTTAATGATGAAGATACGGTCATCAAAGCAATTGGTGAGGGGAGCGAATCAATTAAGTTTGGTAAAAGTGAAATTAGTGTATGGACATATTTACGCCGCTTTCTTTTTGAGGATGAACGGATTAATACACTTGTTGGAAGACTTTCCGGCGGAGAAAAAAGCAGATTAACTCTTGCAAGAATTTTGAAGAATGGCGGAAACTTTTTACTCCTCGATGAACCAACAAATGATCTTGACCTTCCAACATTGCGTGTTCTTGAAGAAGCGTTAATTGCATTTGACGGATGTGTTGTTGTGGTCAGCCATGACCGGTATTTTCTAAACCGTGTATGTAACGGCATTCTTGCATTTGAAGGGAATGGAGAAATTTATTTCAGCGAAGGCAACTATGATTATTACATCGAAAAGAGAAAGACACGGTTAAAAAATGAAGTTGAAACCGGAACTAAGGGGAAAAAAGAAGCTGTTCGTATCAAACCAAATGCAAAAAAGCTGACATGGAAAGAAGCCAAAGAATTAGAAAATATTGAAGATGAAATTCTGAAAGCTGAAGCAGAAGTGGAACGAATTGAAAAAATATTCTCTTCACCGGATTTTTATCAAAAGTACGCAACACAAACAAATGAGCTTTCGGAACAGCTTGAAAAAGCCAAGGCGAATGTAAAACAATTGTTTGTTAGATGGGAAGAACTTGAAAACCTAAAAAATCTTCTTGCATGATGATTATCGCTTCATCGGAAATGATTTAATGCTAGTCATTCAGAATTGAATCCCAAAATTTTTGCATTATTATTCAAACTTTTTTCTCTCGGAAAAAAAATAACAAGCCAACCTTTTTAACGTATTGCGCGTCATATGTGTAAATCATTTGCGGCTATAAACACAAATCGGAGTATCTAAATGAGTATAAGATTAATAACTAAAATTGTATTCATGCAATTAATATTCTTATATTCTTCAGCGTTCGGTCAGGCTGAAAGCAACAACCCTAAAGCAGAAATCAAGGCTGTCAAAATTGATAAACCGTTAGAGATCACAGGCGATCTTACTAATCCAATCTGGCTTTCCGCAGAACCTATTGAACTGAATTATGAAGTAACCCCCGGTGACAACACCCCTGCTACGCAGAAAACATTTGTAAGAGTACTTTATAATGATAAATATATTTATTTCAGTTTCCAGTGTGAGGACACAAATCCGGATCAAATAAGAGCAAATATTTCAGATCGTGATAAGATATTTCAAGATGATTGGGTATTCGTGGGGATAGATACATACGGCGATTTTCAGAGATCGTATGAACTTGCAGTTAATCCATATGGTATTCAAGGCGATTTAGGTGCAACAATTAACGGAGAAGATTCTAGTTTAGATTGGATCTGGTTTGCAAAAGCAGCAAGAAATGAAAAAGGGTGGACTGCCGAAATGGCAATTCCATTTTCAAGTCTAAATTTCCCGAATTCAGAAGAACAAAATTGGCGGCTTAATGTGCTTCGCTGTCTTCCAAGAGCAAGCCGTACACAAAATTCATGGGTTAAATTTGATAAAAATATTTCCGGCATAATGTCTCAAGCGGGGTATTTAACAGGGCTTAAAAATATCCATACAGGTGCTTCAATTGAATTATTGCCTTATGCAATGGGTCAAGAACAGGGCGCATTGGCAATAGAAGATAAACCAAGCTCAGGAATAAAATATGATGCTTTTCAAACTCGCGTTGGCGGCGGAATTAAATATTCGCCCAGTCCGAATTTTTCTCTGGACGCCGTGATCAATCCCGATTTTAGTCAAATTGAATCTGATGCTGCACAGATCAGTGTTAACACAACATTTGCTCTTTCATATGCTGAAAAGAGACCATTCTTTTTGATAGGTAGAGAATTACTTATGACTTCTGTGTATTACTCGCGTTCGATAAATGATCCTCTTGCCGCTGCTCGTATAAACGGGAAAAGCGGTGCTCTTTCTTATATGTATATGACAGCATATGATAGAAATACTGTATTCGTTATTCCCGGTGAAGAAAGAAGTAGTACGGTGGGAACTGAATTAAAATCATTTGTCAACATTGGCAGACTCCGGTATGATATTGGAGATGAAAGTTTTCTCGGAACTCAGATTATGTCCAGAAATTTATCCGGAGGACATAATTATGTATTAGGAATAGATTGGAATTATAAGTTCTGGAAGAACTGGTATTTCTCCGGTGAAGGATTTTTAACTCAGACCAATGAGTTAAATGATATAACAATCTTAGGATCAGATAGAAAGTTTGGCCGAACAGGTTATAATGCTGCATTCAACGGCGAAGAATATTGGGGGAATGGCATCCATCTCAATCTTTACCATTCAGAAAAATCTTACAACTGTGGATTTACATTCAATAATTTTTCACCAACTTTTCAAACATACAATGGATTATTCGATCAGAACTCATATAGGCAATTTTTTATGAGTCATGAATATGATTTGTATCCGGCAGATACATTTATAGATTTTGCCTCTTTCGGGTTCAATTCATATTTGCGTTATGATTTTTATGGGACAAAAAAAGAACAAGTGGTTCAGCCTTATATGTCGGTTACATTCAAAGGTCAAACTAGTTTGTATGCCCAATATCTATTGGTTAACGATGAAAGTTTCAATGGAATCTGGTTTAACGGAATCAATAGGTTTTATTTTAATATAAATTCTCGTCCTTCAAATGCCTTTTCTCTTTCAATGTATGCTCAATTTGGGAAATATATTTACCGCAGCAGTTCACCGGTAATGGGTGTTGGTCATGATATGAGTGCCACTCTTACATTAAAACCAACTTCTCAATTGAGCGTTGCAATCTCTTATGTGCGTGCTCGGCTTTCAAGCGAAGCAACAAACGAATTGTTTTATGATGGTAACATTTACCGCGCTGTTGCTATTTATCAGTTCTCGCCGGAATTCTTTTTCCGTACTATACTGCAGTATGATTCATTCGCTAAGGCATATCAAGTGTATCCTTTGCTAAGCTACAAACTTAGCGCGTTCACTACTTTTTTTGCCGGCGCCACAAGCGATTATTTAAACTATGAAGGCACATACGGTGTGACAAATACAAATCAACAATACTTTGTGAAGGTCCAATATCTCTTGGGGATATAGTTCGATTGATTGCTAAAAAATTAATATCAACTAAAATCCGAATGTGAATAACAGTCGGATTTTTTTATGATTCTAAATAATTTATTCCGATCAAAAATGTAAAAATGACTTCAAATAAAAATCGTTAGTTCTTCTTTTTGATTTTACTCATCGCTCTTTCTGATAAAGCGGTTATCGTAAGAGAAGGATTCACACCGGGATTAGCGCTTATCATTGAACCGTCGCAAATGAGCATGTTTTCATAACCGAAAACATTATTGTCTTTATCAAT
>JAKAMS010000268.1 GCA_021812745.1 Bacteroidota bacterium
TTTTCTAATAGGGGGAGATCTGGATTAAGTGCTTCTTCAAGAACTCTGCGGTTAAACTCAAGCCAACTTAAATCTCTACTAAATAAATTTTCCGGCTTAATATATTTTTGAAGATTTTCTTTTGTTAATTTCATTATTAATTAACTGCCGTACCTCAATTTTCGGTGCTGAATATAGTATTTTTTAACTTGATATACCTTATATCATGGTTGTATTCATTGAAACTTCTTAGCAGATGTAAAACTTCCTAAATCGTAATCAATTTCTCTATCCGGAACATTTAATCTTTTGATATTTACTTTCGCTATGCTGAAAAATTTTTCCGCAAGAGTATCATGAAAATCGGAAAAAATCACAATCTCTTTAATACCTGCGGTTATCAAAGCTTTAGAACAATTAGTGCACGGCATAGTTGTAATATATGCAGTAGCTCCTTGTGTGCTAATACCATGCGATGAACATTGCAGTATTGCATTCATTTCAGCATGGATTGTTCTAACACAATGATTATCAACAATCAGGCATCCATCGTCCTCACAATGCCCGTCGCCCGGTATTGAACCGTTGTACCCTGTAGAAAGAATTTGTTTTTCCTTTACAAGTACGCATCCGCAATGCATACGCGGGCAAGTTGCGCGTTCCGATACAAGCATTGCAACTTTTAAAAAATATTCATCCCACGAAGGGCGGTTATTTTCTTTCTTATCCATAAGTTGTCCTAAAATTGTCTCTTTCTGAATTTAATTTACAAAATATTTTGGATGGATTTCTCAAGTAAGCTGAAAGAAATGAAGGAGAAATGTTGAGTTGCGGTTACCCAATTTATGTTCATAAAAAAACTGCTATGGTTGAGGGCGGACCATAGCAGTTAAACATAATGTATCGAGGGTGCTTATCGTGTTACGTTAATAAATAAACAAAGATTATACCAAAGAATATTAACCCTATCGGCGAGAATTTTTTGAAAAATTAAAACTTAGAAAAGAGTCAAAAACTTTATTTTCCGCGCTTTTTCAAGGGTAGGAGAAAAAATTACTCTTTGTTTGTGTGTTTTGATGCTAATGACTTTGTTGCTTGGTAAAAATGTGAGTAAAAAAAAGGAATATCTTTCATGTAATTTTTTCTGATTCGTTAAGAATGATTTTGAAAACCGTTCCTTCATTAATAGCAGATTCTTTTACAAAAATTTTTCCTTTGTGATAATCTTCGATTATTCGTTTAGAAAGACTTAAACCTAAACCCCAGCCACGTCGTTTTGTACTATAGCCCGGGCGAAAAATATCTTTCTTCCTGCCGGCTTCAATTCCTTTTCCATTATCAGAAACTTCTATTTCAATTTTTCCGTTGTTATCTCCAATGCTGAAATTAATTTTGCCTTCCTGAATTTCGATTGCGTCTAGCGCATTCTTTATCAAATTTTCAATTACCCATTCGAATAATTCGTTATTCATTTTGGCTTTTAATTCTTTATCTCCTTGAATACTAATTAAAACATTTTTGCCAAGTTGAGGCAGTCTTCTCTGGAAATAATTTGCCACACGTTCTATTGTTAAGTAAGGAGATTCATCGTGAAGTTCTGGCTTAGAACCAATTTTGGAAAACCTTTTTGTAATTTTATTCAGCCTAGTTAAGTCGCTGTTTATTTCTTCAGAAATATCCAAAACTTTATCTTGATTGGTGAAATTCATTTTTAGCATTTCATTCCACCCCATTAAACTGGAAATAGGTGTACCGAGTTGATGAGCCGTTTCCTTCGACATTCCAACCCAAATGTTACTCTGCTCGCTTCTCTTTATGTAACTGAAGCTTGAATATGCTATTATCAAGAAGAGAAGTGCGAAAATTATCTGGAGATAAGGATAGTATCTTAACCGTGTAATTATTTCTGAATCCCCGAAGTAAATTTTCTGGTATACTTTCCCATCCGGAAACTTGATATCTATTGGCGAGTGTTCCGAAGCTAGAAGTTTTACTTTTTCAGAAAGGAATTTCCTAAGCTCTACTCCTTTTAAATCTGGTGTGTGAGGAATGTTTTTATATCCGCTCCCGGCGACTGTAGTAGTAACTTTACCATTTCCGTCAGTTAAAATAAGAGGGAAATCAATTCTCTGAATAATGTTCTGAAATATAAATGTGAGATCGGAATTTGGCGACTGAGTGTTGGCGATATACTCCAAACTGCTAGCGTACAATTTTACAATTTCTTTCTCGCGTTCCTGTAGTCTGACCACAATATTTTGAGTGTAGTAAAGAGTGCCAAAGGCAATAGCAGCCCCTATAACTATAAGTGCGAGCTTAATATTCATAGAAGCAGGTCCGCCGGTCATTTTCATTTCAATCTCCCTATAGTACCCTGATGAAATTTACGAAACTGATTTCGTTAATTAAAAATAAGAAAGGGTAAAAAGATTTCTATAATTCAATCGTTTGATTTCTCTTAGGACCGACGGAAATCATGCTAATTTCAAATCCTCCTTGTTGAGAAATGAACTGTAAATAATCTTTTGCCTCGCTAGGCAGTTGATCGAAGCTAGTCAGATTAGAAAGTTCGGATTTCCAGCCTGGGAGTGATTCATAGATAGGAGTAACTTGCATCATTTGGTTTTCATTAGTTGGAAAAGATTTTAATCTCTTACCGTTAATTTCATAACCAACACAAACTTTAATATTATCGAAATGGCTTAACACATCCAGTTTGGTAATTGCTACTCTTTCAATTCCATTAATCATTTTGGAATAGTTGAGTAAGAATGCATCAAACCACCCGCATCTTCTTGGTCTGCCTGTAGTAGCGCCAAATTCGGCTCCAATTTTTCTTAATTGTTCGCCATCATCGTCTAAAAGTTCAGTTGGAAACGGACCTAACCCTACACGTGTAGTATAAGCTTTCACAATTCCAACTACGGAAGAAATTTTTGTCGGTGGAATACCGGAACCGGTACACGCCCCGCCTGAAGTTGGGCTTGATGAAGTTACGTAAGGATAAGTGCCGAAATCAACATCTAACAATGCGCCCTGAGCGCCTTCCAATAATATTGATTTTCCTTCTTCCAAAGCAGAGTTAAGATATAACGGAACATCTGTAATATATTGATCTATAGCATCGTCGAACGCTAAATATTCTTTTATTATTTCATTTACATCCAACTCTTTTTGATTATAAACTTTTTTCAGAAGATTATTATTTTCTGCAATATTCTGTTTAATTTTTTCTTCGAGAACTTTTTTATCCAGGAGATCTACAATTTTAATTCCTTTCCGGGCATATTTATCAATATAACATGGTCCAATTCCGCGGCCTGTTGTCCCAATTTTTGAAGATCCGCTCTCATTAAGTGAATCTAAAAGTTTATGGTAAGGCATAATTAAATGCGCATTATGGCTGATAAAGAGTCTTCCCTTAATGTTTATACCCATTCCTTCTAATAAAGAAATTTCATCAAGAAGAGCTTTAGGATCAATCACAACACCGTTGCCAATTACACAGAGAACATTTTCTCTAAGGATTCCGGAAGGTATTAGATGAAGAATAAATTTTTTATTGCCTATCTCAACCGTATGCCCGGCGTTAGCACCGCCTTGATAACGTACAACAAGATCATACCGTTCACTTAAAATATCAACGATTTTTCCTTTGCCTTCATCGCCCCATTGGCTGCCGACAATTACAGTTACACTCATTTATGCCTCGGATCTAATTAAGGTGGGTAGAAAAAACTCCGGCAAAATTTTGCCGGAGGTATAGCTAAATTTATAATTATTTGAAACTTTCAACTGCTTCGTCAACAGAAGTATAATGTTCGAATATTGTAATAAGTTTTGTGATGACAAGAAGACTTTCAATTTTTTCTGTAGCATTAGCAAGCTTCATAACACCGCCGCCATTCTTTACAGTGGTATATCCGCTAATCAACATTCCAAGTCCAGAACTATTCATAAATTTAGTCTCGGATAGATCAATTATAACATTCTTTTTTTGTTCATCGAGTAATTTATGTAGAATATCGCTAAACTCTTGGGCTTCAGGTCCACCCATTACGTTTCCTTTTAACTCTACAATTACTGCTCCGTATTTTTCGACTTGTTTGACCTTCATGTTTTCTCCTAAAGATTAATTTAGTTTATTTTACCAATTTTATAATATCAATTCTGTCTGAAAATAAAGAATGAGCAATGGATATAATTATTCATAAATATTTATATTGGCAGCTAAATTATTGAATAGAAAAGTAAAAAGAAAGTTATTTTGGGTCTCATTTTTGCTCAATCTTATCTTTTATAAATAATTAGTTTTTGAGGAACAATAAACTATAATTCCCGTCTAAAAGCATGGAAATAGGAAAAGAACAAGACCAATTCGATTTTAGTGAATCAAAAGGGGAAAGAGACGAAGATTTTACTCTCATCCGGTCGTTTATTAATGGAGAGGAATCTACTTTTAGAATTCTTGTGCTTAAGCATAAAGAAAAAGTGAGAAATTTAGTCTTTCTTACTCTGGGCG
>JAKAMS010000269.1 GCA_021812745.1 Bacteroidota bacterium
GGTTTTCGATCAATGAACTGTCTTTTATAGAAACGCTGTGCATATTTTAGAATAGAATCAAGATGCGATAAGATTATTGATTTGCTGAACTCATCCGGATTATTGTGATACTCAGTTTCCATTTTATGAAACAGTGACCACATAACTTCTTTTTCTCTAGGCGAGAGATGGAGAGCTTCGTTATTTTCATAATCAAAAAAATTGTATCTCTTAATTTCCGCGAACAAAGGATGCCCCATTAAAAAGTCTTCATGAAGATGAATGACAAATCCTTTTTCTTCTAATTGAAGTCCGCGAGCCGTTAACACTTGATTTGGTTTCGTGAAGAACATTAATCCTGTATTATGGTCATATTTTGTTTTGCCGTATAACAACTCGCCGGATTTCACTTTCTTAAAACAAATTATGTAAAAGTCACAAGCGAACTCCATATTTTTTTCAATCGGAGATGCGCTCGTAAGCAGATTCAAACTTATTAAAGGATTCTCCGGCGGCGGAAAACCTTCTGCATGATCTAATTCATTTATTGTTTTAAAATGTATCATAGAAATAAAATACCCAACTTTATTTTGTGCTGCAACTATTTGAAAACCGGTTGTAGCTCTAATTAGCAGAATCACCTTTTAATTTTTTTAATGAAGCCATATCAATAACAAAACGATATTTCACGTCACCTTTCTCCAATCTTTCAAACGCTTCGTTTGCTTGTTGCACATTTATTAATTCTATATCCGCTGTGATATTATGCTTCGCGCAAAAGTCCAGCATCTCTTGGGTTTCTGCAATGCCGCCGATATTGGAACCTGAGAAGCTTCTTCTTCCCGACACAACACTGAAAGCGTTTACTTCAAGAGGTTCTGCCGGCAACCCAACCAACACCACACTGCCATCGTGCCTCAACAAATTTAGATAAGTATTTACGTCATGCTTTGCTGAAACAGTATCTATTATAAAATGCAATTTCCGCGAATATTTTTTCATTGCATCTGCATCGGAAGATAACACTGCATCATCTGCTCCTAATCGTTTTGCATCTTCCGCTTTGGAGGGAGAAGTAGTAAACACAATTACTTCAGCACCCATTGCTTTTGCAATTTTTATAGCTACGTGTCCTAAGCCGCCGATTCCAAGAACACCAACTTTTTTGCCTGGACCGGCTTGCCAGTGTTTTAGCGGAGAATACACTGTGATGCCTGCACAAAGCAATGGCGCGGCGGCGGCTGGATTTTTAAATTCAGGCATATGTAGAACATATCTCTCGCTGCAAACGTAGAATTCCGAAAATCCGCCGAAGGTCATTCCGCCCGATAATTTATCCGAAGAATTAAACGACCAGGTTACTCCTTCATCACAAAACTGTTCCAGATCATCTTCACAATATTCACACTTACCGCACGAATCAACAATGCAGCCAATTGCAGCCATTTCACCAACTTTGAATTTATTTACATGCTCACCAACTTTTGTTATTCTTCCGACAATCTCATGTCCCGGAACAATCGGATAAGTTGTTCCGCCCCAATCATTTTTTATTGAGTGTAAATCTGAATGACAAATACCGCAGTAAAGAATCTCCATCTCTACATCATGAGGCAGTAATTCTCTTCGGTTAATATTTATTGCATGCAATGGAGCCCCGATTTTCTCTGTCCCAAATGCTTTTACTGTTTTTGTTTCCATAATTTTTTCCCTTTATTCTTTTATTACTTCATTTAAGCATTTTATTGCGTTAAGAGTTCGCGGATAACCTATGTATGGCAGCAGTTGTGTAGTTATACTTAGCAGCGTTTCTTTATTATTACCAACATTAACATTGCCTTGAATGTGTGCTTTTACTTGAGATTCAGCTCCTCCCATACTTATTAGCATTGAGTAGGTCAACAACTCTCTTGTTTTAATATCCAACCCGTCCCTTGTAAGATAATCGCCAAAGCAATTTGCGGATAAATATTTTTGAATATGAATTTGGTTTGCCGGTGATTCCTTATACATTTTGTCAATCATTTCACCAAAGATTGTTTTTTGCAACTCCAATCCTTTTTCAAATCTCGTTTCTAGAGTCGTGGTAGATTGTCCATCTAGTGGCAGTTTGATGCCCCTCTCTGCAAAGATTTCATTTGTGATATAAATAAAATCTATCACCTTGGAAATTCCTACATAAGGCACGGACTGATATAAAATCTCTTTAATCTCGATAGGAGAAACGCCGACATTTAGAGCAGCATTCAAAAACATTTTGTATTCTGTGAGAGCTTGACTTGCAATAGTAGATGCTAAGATCATCATAACTCTTGTTTTAGTGTCCAGATTACCGTAACTAATTATTTCGTCGAAAGCGAAGTTGTCAAACATTTCAATTAATTCCGGATCGGTTTGTTTGGCTACTGATTCATAGTTCTGCCAAAGCTCTTCGTGGTTCTTAATAGCCGCTTCAGTTAGTGTAATCTTTTTTGATTGTTGCTGCCCAGATGTCTTCATAATCTTTACCTCTCAGAATTTTAGTCTCTTCTTTTACGAGTGCTTTTAGCGATCAATCATTTTTTGATTGTGTTCCGAATATCTTTCACCTTGCAATTTAATTTTTGACGCTGCTGTTTCAATCTCACGAAGATCATTATTTGAGAGTTCAACATTAACTGCCCCGATATTTTCTTCAAGCCGATTAAGTTTTGTCGTACCTGGAATTGGAACTATCCATGGTTTTTGTGCAAGCAGCCATGCAAGTGCAATTTGGGCATTGGTAACTTTTTTCTCTTTTGCGATCTTTGAGAGAAGATCAACCAATTCTTGATTAGCTTTTCTATTTTCAGCTGTAAAACGAGGGACAGTATTCCGGAAATCATTTTTATCGAATGTTGTAGTTTCATCAATCTTACCGGTTAGAAAACCCTTACCAAGAGGACTAAACGGCACGAATCCAATTCCGAGTTCTTCCAACGTCGAAATTAATTCCGCTTCCGGTTCCCGCCAAAATAATGAGTACTCACTCTGAAGTGCTGTCACCTGCTGAACAGAATGTGCGCGACGGATATTTTTTACTCCCGCTTCAGATAGTCCGAAGTGTTTGACTTTACCTTGCTGAATTAATTCTTTAACAGCACCCGCTACTTCTTCAATAGGTACATTCGGATCAACCCGATGCTGGTAAAATAGATCTATTACGTCTGTCTTTAATCTTTTTAATGATGCTTCCGCAACTTCTTTAATATGTTCCGGTTTGCTGTTCAATCCTGGCAGCTGCTGACCGTTTTTAAGATCTATATTGAATCCAAACTTAGTTGCAATAATAACTTTATCTCTAAATGGAGAAAGTGCTTCGCCAACAAGTACCTCGTTTATGAATGGGCCATAAACTTCTGCTGTATCAAAAAATGTTACTCCCAGTTCAACGGCATTTCTGATTAGAGAAATCATTTCCTTTTTGTCTGCTGGCGGACCATAACCAAAACTCATTCCCATACAGCCCAGCCCTATAGCCGATATCTCTAATCCACTGTTTCCAAGTTTTCTCTTTTCCATGTTAATTCCTTTATTATAACTTTTACAAAATCATTTAATTTTTCCATGTAAATATATAATAGATAATTTTGTTCGAGTTACACAAAAGGCGGAATTACTTATACATTTTTACTTGTACTTTTCATTTCTTCCGAATTTAATTATATGGTTATCGTTGTACTTGAGCAATTAGAATGATAATTGATTGTTGTATTAACCTAAAGAAAGAAAAATAGTATTGATAAAATGCGGAGAGAAAAATTCAAAAGCAGTTTAGCTAGTTGTAAATGGAAAAACTTATAAAAACGGAAAGAGTCCGAAATTTTTCGAAATCTGGCTCTTTGTGCGCCCAGGGGACAATTCTTTAATCCCTTTTAAGAATATTAACCTTTGGGGAAATTAACTTACTTTTTGCGTTGCAAAACTATTACAGCGCTCATCTCAATGGGAAGCATCTCTTGAATTTTACTCACTTAAATTTGCCGAGCAATTATTTGGTGATCGGGTGTGTATAAATCTATGGATTAATTGTCGGTTAGATAAAAAAGATTTATATATTCTTTGGTGGACTTTTAAGATCTGACGACAATAGATATTCTGGCGTTGTTGAAGAGATCAGAGATTGACTTTTCAATACTCCAAAACATTTGATTGCATCAAAATATGGAGGACAATTTACTAAAGAAAGATGGTCGGCTTTTGTTTGGGGATCCCGCTCTTCTTTGCTTTGATGATTGCTCCCGACAGACAATACGTCTGAAAGAAAATTATTTCTTTCAATTGTAGGAGTACTGTTGTAATTTTTTATCTCATAATAATTTGGAGTAATGGAAATAGTTACGCTAGAAGAAATAGTAAGTAATAACAACTCACTATAAATTATCATGGATTTAAGAATAGTGTTCATTGGAAACATTTCTATAAGAATGTTTTTATAATGAACATGAGAATAAAAGGGACACTCCCTTCGTTTGAAATAATTGGAGTTTGACACTATTTAAT
>JAKAMS010000270.1 GCA_021812745.1 Bacteroidota bacterium
AGAAATCCTAAAAATCCGCCTTCCAATTTTTACCTCAGTTTATTTTTTTAGAAAGATTTTCTTTAATAATAATTGCCTTTGAGCGGACACTCCACATCCAATAGTAAAGTATTGTAAATGCGAAGAGAGAGACAAAGAATACAAGCCGCATACTTCCGTTCATCTTAAAATCAACAACAGGATTTGTTCCCTGTACCACCTTATTGGTTGTCGGATCTATTTCCAAAGAACCCGGATGCAGCCCCAGCATTATTCTAGGCATAATAAAGATGAAGAACGGAACAGTTAAAAATGCAATTATAGAATAGACCGCAGAAAGCCGGGCGCGTTTATCTTCATTATCAATTGCGGAACGAAGTGCAAACAGCGAACCGTAAATAAGGAGAAGAATAAAGATGCTTGTTTCCCTCGGGTCCCAGTTCCAGAATGTACCCCAATTAAATTTTGCCCAGATTGATCCGGTTATAGTTGCAAGAATGGAGAACATCATTCCAAGTTGAAGAGCTGCAGATGATTTGGCATCATCATCCAAATTTTTATTTCGTAAATATTTTATTCCGTAAACCATCGCCATCAAAAACGCAACTACGGAAAGCCATGCAGTCGGAACATGAAAGAAAATTATTTTTGCTTTCTCTTCAAGTCCGGGAATAATTGGAAATTCTCTCCACGAAGTCGGATGTAAAACAATCGGGAATGAAATTCCGGTTACAATAACAAAACACATTAATACGAAGAGGGTTATTTTCCAGGCCATGTGATTTCTTTCTAATAATAAAAATATAATAAGATACCGCGAATCAAAAATAGGTAATTGAGGCTTGATTTTCAAAGAAACAAAGCACCATATAAGGGTAGAAATTAACCTAGATTAAACTATTTTTGAATATGAACTATCAATTTGTTACGAAATCAAACAAATCTTAGCTTTGACCGTCTAACTGTTCAGGAAAATAGAGAAAAATGTCAAATTCGAATCCCATAAAAAGATTATTCGATCTCTACACAAGCGATCTAAGCTACCAGGAAATTGAAAGACTAATTAAGAGAGAAGCTGGGGAAGTTTATGAATTCTTCGCAAAAGAAATTCCTAAACCGGATCCGACTAAATCAAAATTTGCCCGTGGTTTTATTTTTATAAGAAGTCTTTTCAACGCCTTCATACTTAAACTTACACCGGCTAGAAGAATATTTTATTTAGCCGCACTTCTTTTCTTTGTTGTGGGATACTCTCAACCTCAAAATGGATATTTACTACTTGCATTTGTAATTGTTAATCTTCTACTTGCATTTGAACTTGCGGATAAACTCTCTGCTAAAGGCGAGTTAGACGTAGCCCGCAAAATTCAATTCGATTTAATTCCACAGCATCCTTCCAGCATCAATAATTTTGAAGTAGTCTCGTATTACGAACCCGCACGCGAAGTGGGGGGCGACTATTTTGATGTGATTGAATTAAAAGAGCGCGCATACATTTGCGTAGGTGACATATCCGGCAAAGGAATGGCGGCGGCATTATATATGGTTCGTGTGCAGGCCATTATTCATATGCTGCTGGAAAATTTTAGCAGTGTAAAAGAGATTATAATAAATCTGAAAAAATATTTTTCCAAAAATTTGAGACGCGAATATTTTTTAACTCTTTCAATGGCATCAATAGAAAAAGACGGTTCAATAAATATTTGCCGTGCGGGACACATGCCGACATATTGGTACAAAAATGATTCTAAGGAATTTGATATTCTTTGTCCCCGAGGAATTGGAATTGGTTTGAATGATAAAGGTGTGTTCGAAAAGACATTAGAAGAGATTACTATTAAGCCGGCAAGCAAAGACATTATATTTTTCTTTACAGATGGAATTTCCGAAGCAATGAATACTTATTTTCAACTTTTTGGTGAAGAGAATATAAAACGTATCATAAAAAACAATTCGGAAAAATCCGCTTCAGAAATTAAAAATGCTTTACTCAATGCCATAATTGCATTCAGAGGTACTGCTTATCAGAATGATGATCTTACATTTGTAATTCTCAAAACAAATTAATTCTCTTCGTAGATTTTAAACTCATCTCCTTCAGGTCTTAACTCATCGTACATCCGCTTGAGAGAGTTGAAGGCTGTTTCATTTCCGCGCTGTGCGGCTAACCGGTAAAGTTTAATGGCTATTCCTTTATTTTCCTTAACGCCCAATCCTTTCTCGTAACAAAAACCAAGAGCTGTTTGGGCAAGCACAGAACCTTCATCCGCAATTTGTCTTAATGTTGTTATATCACCGGAAATATTTTTAGAAGTGGAATCTGCAACATTAGTTAAAGCAATCCGGACCGCGGCTTCTTTGCTTCCTAACTTTTTAGCCATATTCCAATACTCAATCGCTTTTTGTTTGTCTTTTTGAACCAACGTTCCAGAAGAGTAAAGCAGACCCATTTCAATCATAGATGGAATATGTTTCTTATCAACTGCCTTTTTAAGAAAATCCAAAGCTTGTTGATTGGATATTTGATTATCAAATCCAAGAGCAGAAATTCCAGCCCAGGCATACATTGCATCGGCATCACCGTTTGCAATTCTTTCTTTGAGCTTTGCAAACAATTCTTTTGATTGCAGCATTCCGAATAAAAATTCACCGGCTTTGAGTGAACCCAAACGATAGGCACGCAGATAATTAAAAGCGGCAAGAACTAAATCTTTTTGAAAGATAACTCCTTTTTCGTATGCCCGTCCTGCTATTAGAAGCGCTTCCGGGCTTCCGCTTGAAGCGGCAAAGTTTAACAAACTTAATGTGCTTGAATCCTTTGGCATTGTATCTTTGGAAAGATTATCTATTCCAAGATAAATTTTTAATTCACCGGGTTTTTTCTTCAAGACATCATTTAAGAAATTCTCTTTCTTTTCTTTATTATCCTTCTTGTCAAAATCATAAAAATCTAAATCCCAATTAGCATTCATTAGCTGGGTATTATCATCAGTATGTTTTGCTAAGTTTTCAACTTCCTTTTTGGTGAGAGAATCGGTTGGCGGTGTAAAGCCGCTCTTCAATAACTGCTTCAATGCTTCAACAGCAGGTTCATATTTGCCCGCAGCAGATAATTTGAAATACTGATATGCTTTATTTAAATCTCTGTTAACCAGAAGATTGTCGGTGTAAGATAATCCAACAGCAAATTGAGCCTCCGGCAATCCGGCTTTAGCCGCTACCTTAAAATTCTGATAAGCTTCAAATGGATTCCACGGCACACCAATTCCGTTGTAGAGCATAATACCGTAATTAAAACGTGCCGCCGGTAAGTTTTGATCAACCGCTTTTCGAATCCAATAAATTGCTTTTGCGGTATCTGCAGGAAAACCGTTAGCAATCAAATAACGAAGACCTAGTTCATGCTCTGCGTAGGGATCGTTTCGGTTTGCTTCTGTAACAAGTAAATAACCAGCTATAAGCGAGTAAGAGGGATATTTAGCTTTAATCATTGGGTATTTACGCGGCAAGTTATCTTTAAATGCTTCGCTGCGGGTAGTATCCTGTGCAAAAAGTGAAATTGAAACGAAAAGAAAAAGTGTTATGAAATATCGCAATAAAGTTCCGGTTAAAATTATGTAACAAATAATACTAAATGAGCCACTTCTTTAGAATGAAATAATTTTTACCCTCCTTAGTGCCGTAATCCAATTCATCCATAAGCTGTTTTATAATGAACAAACCCATTCCGCTTTCGGGTAAATTATCAATATCGTTAGGATCGAAATCTAGATCTTTAATTACCAAATTTTTTCTGGGAAGACCGACATCAACAATTTCGATCTGCATATATTTTGAATCTTTTTTAACATTGATATCAATTGGCTTTGAACTATTGCCGCCGTATGAATGCTTAATTACATTATTCAGTGCTTCGGTAAGACAAATATCAACCGCGTTACAGAGATGTTCCTCAAGGTTTTCGCTTGTCAAATATTTTTTAATATCTTGAATTACTCCGGCAACGTTATCGTAATCGCTGGTAATATTAAAATTTTGTTCTTTCACCAATTCTCTTTCTCATTTACACTTTGCAATATAAAAAAGAGGAATTTAACACCAAAACATTATGACTGAGAATTGAGTTAATTCTAAAGGAAAAATTAATAGTACCAATTACCGTTATATTTTAGAGCGTATGTTGATACGCCCTAATAATATTTTATTTTGTATCTGTCTTGCAGGTAGAAATACCAAACGGTAAATATGCCGGGCACCAACCAACAGCAGCAGTAAAAAGCGGAATAATGCCTACCAAACCCCACCAAGATTGATTGATAAATCCAAGTGCAATTATAACCAACCCCAAGATAAGGCGTAGAACTCTGTCAACATTACCGACGTTCTTTTTCATAACAACTCCTTAGTTTTGTGTGAAAGTTGGATGCATTACTAGTTGAGAAGATTCAAAAGGAATCTTTTACTCTTTTGTTTAAAATCACTGCTCAGAGAGATCAATTA
>JAKAMS010000271.1 GCA_021812745.1 Bacteroidota bacterium
GGCGTTGGAAAAGGAGTAAAATTAAAATCTTTCTTTACAGTTGTGCTTTTATCAAAATCATATTTCACATTGAAGTCCGGCGAAAATGCCGCGTAAGCTAAAAAATCTCCTTTACCCGTAATAATATTTCCCGCACCGGTTGTTAATTGTGTGTTTACATGTTCGGTTCCAACGTAAGCATATCCTTGAATAATGTTGAATGAAACTCCGACAGAAATTTTTTGAAAGACCGGCAAAATATTTAAGCTGTGCGCATATGAGAGAGAATATTTACGCAGCCACCATGCTTTTAATTTGGCATCGTTAAAATTATATAGCCGGTTAACGGGATTACCGTCCAAAGCAATCCCGACTATTCCTTGAGGAAATGTTACGTTCGAAGAAAAAACATCTCCCATTGAAAAGGCAAATGTTCCAAAATCATTGCTTGGTTTAATGGAGATCGCAAAATATTGTAATTGAATATCACTTGTTACCGCTCCGCCATCGGCAAATAAATTTTTCAATCTGCTCTTATCTGCATCATTTAAATATCTTCCGATAGTATTTCCGTCCGCGTCTTTTGTTTTAGTGCCGAAAAAATAATTGTATTCGTCAATGGTCATAAAATTTGTTCCGATGCTTGCCGACAAATTTGGCAGAGGAAAGGGAATAACAAATTCTACGTGCTTGGAGGAATCGCTGAATAAGTTTGCCGGATTACTGCCGATAGCGCGTAATCCAAATGATGAAGTTACGCTTGTCTTTCCCATTGCGGCAGATTTTGCATCAGAAATTCCCGTGGAACCGCCTGCCTGCGCTAATATTTTTAAAGTAAGCATAAAAATAAAAACGAAAAATATTTTATATACTTTCATTTTCAGTTCCCCTTTGGATTAATGTGATAATTAGTTGAGCCGGAAGCGAGGAACTTTATAATATTATCCGTTTTGAATCTTACCGGTTGATTACCGGTGCCCGATGTATTTAATTTTATTCTAACACGCATATAGTAAGCATTAGAGATTTTGTCAATCTCGCTTTTTAGAGTCTTCACAGTTACACTTTGAGTTGTATTTGAAATAACATTTCCGTTTGCGTCAACACCTGCACCGTTTACACTGACAACCGTATCTTGGTCCGAGTATTTCGGCGGGAAATATGTTAAGAAGTTGTTGTTTTGATCATATAGTTTTGCGGTAAAGCTTAGAGACGCAGGGATTCCATTTGTGATTGTTACAGAAGCACCGAGAGAATTTACATCTTTTATTTTATCACGGTCAGAATTTTTAAAATCTACTTTAACGGAATCTGAAAATTCTCCGCCGCTCAATCCGAACTCAAAAGGAAATTCCATTTTACTGCTTACAATCAACTGGTCGCTGCCCGTTACACTAATTGTTTTATTATTCGGATTAGCAATTCCACCTACATGAACCACGATGGAATCCGGAAACTGAGAAAAATTTCTAAAGAAATTACTTACACTATCTGCATTGAATTTAATAACTGAATCAACTTGTGTAATAAGTGTTTTATCCAAAGTTCTCGAACTCAAAGTCATAACGCTCCTCTGTCCAACCGAATTTCGGGCTTCAACAGAACCGTTAATGCTAAATTCAACATTCGCCGTTAATCTCAGATGCAGTTCTATTTTCGGATTTTTCAAGTTGATCTGCTGGAACTTCAATTTATTTTGAATGTCTTTCACATCAAGTGCGACTGCGCTTCTTGTTGCTTCAAAGACTGTTGGCTTTAACTGTCCTGTGTATTCCGAAACTTTTAAATCATGAAACTTAGCTTTGATTGTTAGAGATTTCTGCGGTAAAGTAATTTGCTGTCCGTTGCTTCCTGTTGATGAAATTTTAGATTCCAGAGTAAGTTGATTTTTTACTTTTATCCCTTGAACTATCGGAATTGATGTTCGTGTTACCGTTTGTAAAGGAAGAATATCAATTGGTCCCACCAGTTGAGCAATAACTTCTCCGCTTCCGGCATTTTTCAATACAATATTTCTAAGAGTCACTTTTACCGGTGAAGGAAAATAATTAGTGATTGTTAAATCAATAAATCCCGATGCAATCTTTACAATCTGAAATTGATCTGCTAAACTAAAATTACCTGACATATTTGTTTCCGGAAGCGCCGGTAATATAATTTGCATTCCGGGACTTACAGGAGGATTAATCCACGAGAGATCTATATCTGTTTGAATAGAATCGGAGCTGATGCTAATTGTTCCTGGGACAGGATTAGAAGAAGGATCCGGTTTGAGTTTATCACCAAGCGTGATCTTATCCATCTGCTGCACGTTGGAATAGTAAAGCAAATTTTGATTCGTACCGCTTGTATAATGAAGTATTTGACTTGATTTATTCTCAATGATATCCATCATTGTATAGCTTTTATTGGCTAGCGGTATGTTTAATGAGACATCCCAATTTGGCGCCGTCGGCCCTTTAATGTCACATGATTGAGTTAGTGCAAGAAGAATCAGAATAAATGACGGATAGAATAATAGAAATATCTTTCTTCGTAAATTCATTTTTTATCCCTTTGATTGATAAAAACAGATATACTTAATAGAACTTAGAAATTTATTTCAGCTTCGGCAAGGATGTAAGACACATTTCGATGGTTGGTTCTTTGCTTTCGTAAATAAGTATTTTGCACCCGCCGATATATTTACAGATAAATTTCCGTTTTAACATTTCTTAACTAAATAGAATAATTTATTCTTTTCAATAGTGCTTATCTTAATTCATTCTCTTTGTTGATGTCTCAAATAAATTTTATTTTTGTTCAAATCACAAACCAGAGGTATTATGAAACGAATTATTTTCTTCTTTTCTTTTTTCCTTCTTTCCTTTGCAATCATTCATTCACAAAACAATTCGCTGCTTCTCCGCTATCCGGCACTCAATAACGACGGCACAAAAATAGCTTTCTCTTTTCAAGGTGACATATGGACAGTTCCATCCGCCGGAGGAAAAGCTACGCGCTTAACAATTCACGAAGCATATGAAGCTTATCCTAAATTTTCTCCCGATGGAAAACAGATTGCTTTTTCCGGCGCACGCTATGGCAACAACGATCTCTTTGTAATGCCAACAGAAGGCGGAACACCAAAAAGATTAACTTACCATTCCGCTAATGATTTGATCTCAAGCTGGTCGAACGATGGAAATATTTTATTTTCTACTTCAAGAGAGTTTAATCAAATTGAAAGACCTCAGGAAGTTTACACTATTTCTTCAAAGGGTGGAACCGAATGGCGTGTATTAGATGCTGTCGGCTTCGAACCAATCCAATCGCCGGATGGAAGATTTATTGCATTCGTACGGGGCGATATCAATCCTATTTTCAGAAAAGATTACCGCGGATCATCTGTTAGAACAATCTGGATATACGACACCAAGAATAAAACATACTCACAGCTGAAAGGATTCGAAACAAACAACGTCAATCCGCAATGGAGTGATTCCCGTACAATTTATTTTATGAGTTCAATTACCGGAGAATATAATTTATATAAAATTAAAATTGATGAGGGCGGCAAATCAATTGGCGATCCGGAAAAACTTACCAATTATAATGATAACTCAATTAGATTTTTCAGTATGTCTGCCGACGGCAAAAAAATTGTCTTCGAAAAAGATAAAAATATTTACTTGATGAATGTCTCCGGCGGTCCGGCAGAAAAAGTAAATGTTGAGATTGGCGCCGATGACCGTTTTGATCCGATTGAAAATAAAGTTTTCACAAATAATATGAGCGAATATTCTATCTCTCCAAACGGAAAATTGATTGCATTTGTAATACGCGGAGAGATCTTTGTTAAAGAAGCCGATAAAGATAAAAATAGAAGTGTAAATCTTTCCGATTCGCCATTCCGAGATCAAGAACCATGCTGGCTAAACGATTCTACTCTAGTTTTTACATCTGACCGCGAAAGCAACAACTTCGAAATGTATCTTGTTAAATCTGCAGATATGACACAACCGAACATTTTCAAATCTCTAAAGCATCAGATTGTACGGCTAACAAAAACTGACGCTGATGAATCTCTGCCAATTATTTCTAACGATGGGAAAAAAATTGCATACGTTAGAGGTAACGGAGAGCTTGTGGTTTCCGATATTTCAGCAGACGGAACATTAAGCAATGAGAAAGTTTTGTTAAACGGCTGGTCTACTCCGCGCGGAATTGTATGGAGCCCGGATAACAGATGGCTTTCATACTCGTTGTCAGATTTATATTTCAACGAAGAAGTTTTTATTCAAGCCGCAGATAATTCTGCAAAGCCCGTAAATGTAAGCATGCATCCAAGAGACGATTCAAGTCCTTTCTGGAGTGCAGATGGATCAAAGCTTGGTTTCTTATCTTCCCGTTCAGCAACAGGAGCTGTAACAGGCGGTCTGTCACATACTAATGATGTCTGGTTCGTATGGCTTAAAAA
>JAKAMS010000272.1 GCA_021812745.1 Bacteroidota bacterium
GATGTAACGCATTTGCGGTGTTATAGGATGTAATTCATAATATTCCATCTCAGTTCCTTTCATAAATCTCAAGATAAGTTATGAAGATTTTATATGAAGTTCTATCTTAGCTTATTAATTTGTCTTTGGAAACTTTTTGGAATTTTGAACCGGTTTGAAGAAATTGAATTAACAAATATTTTATTAATATGAAATTTAAAAACATATCACGATCTGTTGTAATTCTTGGACTGGTCAGTTTCTTCACGGATTTTGCAAGCGAGATGCTTTACCCAATAACTCCAATTTTTCTAACTTCAATTCTTGGTGCCTCGATGTCTGTGGTTGGATTAATAGAAGGCATTGCAGAAGTAACTGCCGGACTATTAAAAGGCTATTTCGGATCACTCTCAGATAAAATTGGCAAGCGTTCAATTTTTGTTATTATCGGTTATAGTCTTTCGGGCTTGTTCAAATCTATTCCCGGATTGATTGCAACCATTCCATCTGTTGTATCGGCTCGCATTGTTGATAGAATTGGTAAAGGGATTCGCACCGCACCGCGCGATGCACTTCTTGCAAGTTATGCAAACGGAAACACTGGCGCTGTGTTCGGATTTCATAGGGCTATGGATACTTTTGGCGCGGTTGCAGGACCCATTGCGGCAATTATTCTTCTTAACTTTTTTCCCGGAAAGTATAGTTGGATTTATTTGTTTGCTCTAATTCCTTCTTTTTTCGCAATTGGTTTTACATTTGTGGTTAAAGATGCGAAGAGCGAATCCAAAAATTCTAAAAAGAAAATGTACCGGGAGTTTTGGAACAGCTCACCTTACGAATACAAAATTCTTCTTTTTGTATTCACGTTGTTTTCATTGGTTAACAGTAGCGATGTTTTTTTGATTTTGAAATCAAAACAAATATCTCACTCGGATACAACAGCTATTCTTGGTTATGTCTTTTATAATTTAATTTATGCGCTCTCATCTTATCCTATCGGAATTCTTTCAGATAAATTCGGCAAGAAAAACATTTTTATCTTTGGGCTGATAATTTTTTCTGCTGTTTATTTTGGCTTTGCTATGAACGGCGATAATATAGTTGTCTGGCTTCTTTTTGCGCTGTATGGAATTTATGCTTCTTCAACAGAGGGGATTTCCAAAGCATGGGTATCTGATCTTGTACCGGATAAATTTCGCGGTTCGGCAATAGGATTACTAACGGCACTTTCAAGTTTTGCAATTATGTTTGGTTCATTTCTTACCGGAATTTTATGGGACAGTTTCGGTGCGCAAGTACCGTTTCTAATTTCATCCATAGTTTCTTTGATTATTGTTGTTATGCTTTTTCTCTTAAAGAATAAACAAAAGTCATAAAGAACTGGTTAAATTCAGTTTTCCATCTCACTTTCCAATTTGTTATTTTTGAGTTGAGATTAAAAAGAAATATGAATGGGAAAAAATAAATTAGCTGTTGTTGCTGTCAGCGGCGGAATGGATAGTTGTGTTACTGCTGCAATTGCAAATCAAACTCATTGTCTTGCATTAATTCATATCAACTACGGACAGCGTACAGAAAAACGCGAACTGAAAGCTTTTAATGATATAGCTGATTTTTATAATGCAGAAAAAAGATTGGTGATAGACTTCGGACATTTTGCTAAAATCGGCGGCTCTTCTCTAACAGATAAATCAATTGAAGTTGCAAAAGCAGACCTTAACAATAGAGAAATACCTAGTTCTTATGTGCCGTTTCGGAATGCAAATATTATGAGCGCGTGTGTAAGCTGGGCAGAAGTAATCGGCGCCGACGCCGTTTTTATTGGTGCTGTTTACGAAGACGCCAGCGGATATCCTGATTGCCGTCCCGAGTTTTTTGAAGCGTACGAAAAGATGGTTGAGCTTGGTACCAAACCTGAAACAAAAATTAAAATTGAAACACCAATAATTCATTTTTCTAAAGCGGATATTGTTAAAAAGGGACTTGAATTAAATGCACCGTTGAATCTTACGTGGTCGTGCTACCAAAGCGAAGATGAAGCTTGCGGTGTGTGTGACAGCTGCGCTTTCCGTTTGCGCGGTTTTAAGCTTGCCGGAGTGGAAGATCCGATTCCTTATAAAGTAAAACCGAATTATGAATAATTGAGAATTTAGAATTGAGAATGTAGAATGCAGAGTGAAGAATGCAGAATGAAACGGATTGTTAATTTAATGTTATGGAGAAATTATGAGTGATTATATAACAGAAAAATTGAATGTGGATGAATTAGTATATGCAATAAATGTTTGGGATGTGCAAGAATTGGCTAAAGAAAGAATAGGAAGAGAACTTGATTTTCATGAAATGAATTATGTTAAAAAAGGAATCGAATGGGGGTTCTTTGATTGGTTTGATGTTGTGAACATAGCAATAGATAATGCACTGGACCAAAATAAAGACGAAAAAGAAAGTCGAAAATATCCTAATGAATAAAAAAACAAAGATATATCTTGGTGATTGTAAAAATGTTCTTCAAGAATTTGGAAACAATTCAGTGGACCTAATTTTTACGTCACCTCCATATGCCGATAGTCGAAAGAGCACTTATGGAGGAATTCATCCTGACAAATACGTTGATTGGATGTTACCAATAACCAAAGAACTTTTTAGGGTATTAAATCCATCAGGTACTTTTGTTCTGAACATAAAAGAAAAAGTTGTTAATGGTGAAAGACATACATACGTAATTGATTTAATCCATGAAATGAGAAAGCAAGGTTGGTTGTGGACTGAAGAATTTATTTGGCATAAGAAAAATTCTTATCCGGGTAAATGGCCTAATCGTTTTCGTGACTCGTGGGAAAGACTTCTACAGTTCAACAAATCAAAGCAATTCAATATGTACCAAGAAGAAGTTATGGTTCCAGTTGGCGATTGGGCTAAGTCTAGATTAAAAAATCTTAGCAAGACAGATAAAACCAGAGATAACGCAAAAAATGGAAGTGGTTTTGGAAAAAATGTTTCTAATTGGATTGGACGTGATCTTGTTTATCCTGCAAACGTATTGCATCTTGCCACTGAATGTAATAATAAAGAACATAGTGCTGCATTTCCAGATGAATTACCAGAATGGTTTATTAAACTATTTACAAAAGAGAACGATATCGTTCTTGATCCATTCATGGGTTCTGGCACAACTGTATATGTTGCAAACAAAATGGGAAGAATTGGGTTAGGAATCGAAATTGTAAAAGAGTATTACAAATTAGCTGAAAATCAGTTAAGTCAAAATATTTTTGCAGCTGAACCAATGGTGAAATATGGCAAAACTAAAGCTGGAAGACGTAAGAAATTACATTGAAGAAAATATCGGATCATTTCATGAAGCAAGAGAGAAAGGGCTAAAAGAATTAAAACTTTCTAAAATTCTTCTTAAAAAAAATCCTTATTTATTTAAAGCTAAGAATATACTTACAGCAGAAAGTTTTGTGAAAAGTTTAGTAAATGCTTATCTCTCATCGCAAGAAGAAACTATGTTCGGAGGATTCTTAGAAAGATTAGCAATCTTTGTCTGCAAAAAAGTTTACGGCGGCAAAAAATCTTCTTCTGAAGGATTAGACCTTGAATTTGAGAAAAAGAAAATAATTTATGTGGTTGCTGTTAAGTCTGGTCCAAATTGGGGTAATTCAGCACAAATTGCTAAGATGAAAGAAAATTTTCGAAAAGCAAAGCAAAGACTTAGAACAAATGCTAAAAAAATGCCAGTTGAAGCAATCAATGGATGTTGTTATGGTAGAGTTGATAAAATGGATAAAGGCGAGTATCAGAAAATTGCCGGACAAAAATTTTGGGAACTGATTTCTAATAATTCTGATTTATACACAGAAATCATAGAACCGTTAGCACATAAAGCAAAAGAGAAAAATCAAAGTTATGATCTTGAATATGCTAAACAAATAAATATTTTTAGTCTCCAATTCGCGAACGAGTTTTGTGTTGATGGAAGTATAAATTGGAATAAAATTGTCAAATTCAACTCTGGGGAAGAAAAAATTAAGGTAAATCTATGAAAGATAAAATTAAACTCTTAGTAGTATTCCCTAATCCAAATCCGGAGAGGGATTACACAATTATACACACCGCGCCGGAATTTACTTCTGTGTGTCCGGTAACGGGACAGCCGGATTTTGCGACAATCGTTCTCGAATATATCCCGGAAAAAATTTGTGTTGAGTTGAAGAGCTATAAATTTTATCTGCAATCATTCCGCAATGATGGAATCTACTTTGAAGCAGTAACAAACCGGATTTTGAACGACCTTATTAAAGTTATGAAACCACGTTATATCAAAATAACCGCCAACTTCAATACTCGCGGCGGTATCTCCTCTGAAATAATTGCAGAGCAAAGAAGAAAAAAATTGAAGAAAAAATTTGTTTGACGGTGCCGTTTTGAAAATTTAATTACAACTAAAA
>JAKAMS010000273.1 GCA_021812745.1 Bacteroidota bacterium
GTTCAAGCTGAAGACGAGTAAAATTCAATTCAAGATTATCTGAATTTGCGAAATGAGAAAAAATTCCTTCGATCTCCAGATTTTTGCATTTCAATGTTGCTTCCAGAAGTTTTTCCGCAGAATAATAATGAACGCCTATCCGCTCCAATCCGGTATCAATCTTAAGATGAACTTTAGCTTTTAATTTCATCTGCCCGGCAAGTTCATCTATCTGATTCAATTTTTCTATTGAAGAAGCAGTGATGGTTAAATTATGTTTTAGAAAATGCGGGATTTGATTTCCCCATACTCCGCCAAGAACCAGTATTGGTATGTTGATTCCCTGCTCACGCAAAAGAATTCCTTCTTCAAGAACAGCAACGCCGATATAATCGGCTCCGAGTTTCTGCATCAATTGAGCAACACGCACAAGTCCGTGCCCGTATCCGTTTGCTTTCAGAATCGGCATCATTTTGGCTGGCGCTACATGTTTTTTAATCTGCCTATAATTCTCGGCAAGAATATTTAAATCAATCTCAAGCCGGGTTGGACGGATTATCTCTTCTGTGCTGATTGTCGGGTGATTAATCGAACCGTTCATATGTATGCTATTTTAGTTACCTAAAAATAAGATTTTTGCAACAGACTAAATTCTTTTTCTGCACATTAATATTTTGTCTATTATCTTACAACTGATAGTTAAAATTAATTCAAAGAAAAGTGATGAAAATATTATTCATCGGCGGCACGGGCGTTATTAGCTCGGCGTGTTCGGAATTATGCATAGAAAAAGGTTTTGATCTTCACTTGCTTAATAGAGGGCAATCGTTCAGAACTCCTCCTGCGAAGACAAAAATTATCAATGCCGACATTAGAAATCCCGAATCATTTAAACCCATTCTGGCAAAAGAAAAATTTGATGTTGTGGTTGATTGGATCGCTTACACTGAAGAACATGTAAAAAATGATTTCGATTTATTCAGAGATAAAACAGATCAATTCATTTTTATCAGTTCCGCATCGGCATATCATAAACCGCCGCTGAAACTTCCAATAACAGAAGATACACCGCTTCAAAATCCGTTCTGGAGTTATTCAAGAGGAAAAATTGATTGTGAAAATTATCTGATGAAAGTTTACCGCGAGAACAATTTTCCCGCTACCATTTGCAGACCGTCACACACTTACGACAAGACTAAAATTGCATTGTACGGCGGTTATACAACGTTGAACCGAATGAAGTTCGGTAAACAAATTATCATTCACGGGAACGGAAAAACTTTATGGACACTTACAAACGCAAGAGATTTTGCAAAAGGATTTATTGGGCTTCTCGGCAATCCAAAAACAATTGGTGAAGCATATCATATCACATCGGATGAAGTATTAACATGGAATCAGATCGCGGAAACAATCGCACAAAAAGCCGGGTATGATTTGAATGTTACTTATTTGCCGGATGATTTTATTTCAAAGTATGATGCGGAGTGGGGCTTTAATTTATTCGGAGATAAAGGTTACGATACGGTTTTTGATAACTCCAAGATCAAAAAGATTGTTCCGGATTTCAAGTCAACAATACCATATTCCGAAGGTGTGAAAGAAATTGTTGAATGGTTTTCGCATAAAGAGAATCAAATTGTAAATGAAGAGCTTGATGGGTTAATGGACAAAATGATTGAGAACTATAAGTAAAACAAAAAAAGCAATGCAAAGGTCGCAATGATGTCTAAATCAAAAAAATATTTTCTAATTTTTATTTTTTATTCTGTCATCTGTTCTTCTCCGCAAGCGTCTGCACAGAATCAAACGAAAGCGGAAGCAAATACTCCGGTTACACTTCACCGGACGGAAATAATAAAATTAAGATCGGGAATAAACGGCGCTACTTACCCGATCAATATCGCGCTGCCCGGAAGCTATTTTGTTTCGGATCAAACATACCCGGTTGTTTATCTGCTTGATGCATATTCCTCATTCGGAATAGTAACCGAGATGGCGCGTTTGCTTGCGTCGGATAAAGAAATGCCGGAAATAATTTTAGTGGGAATTTCGTCCGAAGGCGGATCTAGGGAATTTGTTTACAACCGCTCGCGCGATTATACTCCGACTCAAGTTCAAGAAGAAAATTTACCCGAGGCACTCCGTTCATTAATTCCGACTTCAGGAGGCGGAGAAAAATTTTTGGAATTTATTAAAACAGAATTAATCCCGTTTGTTGAATCAAAATACAGATTCAAACCGGGCGACAGAACGTTAGCCGGTCATTCTTTGGGCGGTCTTTTTGTTTTCTACTCATTATTCCAAGATCCCAAATTATTTAGTAAATATGTCGCCGTAAGCCCGGCGCTGTTGTGGGATGATGAATTTGTTTTGAAACAGGAAGAAAAATTTTCTGAAAATCACAAATCATTAAATGCGGATGTTTATACTGCCGTTGGTTCAAACGAAGACGGAACAATTGTTTCTCCTTGGAAACGGTTCATCTCAAAAATGAAAGAGAAGAATTATACCGGACTGAATTTAAAAACCGAAATTGGAGAGAACGAGACTCATTACACAATAATTCCTTACATAATAACGCACGGATTAAAATCTGTTTTTGGCGGCGGACGGACTGTAAAGTAAATAAATTTATCACAATAGATAAATGTAATTTACATTCAATAAATAATGGAGAAAGAAGTTAACAGATGAACGCAATTGAAATCTTTGGTTACGCGGGCTCGGTGCTGGTTGCGGTTTCTTTAATGATGAGCTCGATAGTAAAACTCAGAATAATAAATTTGATAGGCGCGGTTGTTTTTTCAACATACGGATTTATAATTGGAGCTCTGCCGGTAGGTTTTCTGAACGGATTTATAGCGCTCGTGGATGTTTACTACATCATCGAAATTTTTTCTACAAAGGAATATTTCCGGGTGCTGGAAGTTCAGCATGATTCCGAATACCTCAAATATTTTCTGAAATTTCATGCCGAAGAAATAAAAAAATTTATACCGACTTTCTCTTTTCAACCGAGCGAGCATTGGATTGTATTGTTTGTGCTGAGAGATACTGTTCCCGCCGGACTTGTCTGCGCGGAATATCATGACGAAGATCATCTGTTTATTAATCTGGATTATGCGATGCCCGGCTACCGGGATCTTAAAGTGGGGAAATATGTCTTCCCGAGAATCTTTGAAAGACGAAAAGTGAAAAAAATCTATAGCGAACCGGGCAATAGTAAGCATGAACAATATCTGCGGCGCATTGGTTTTGTTAAAACAACGTTAGATTCAAAAACAGTTTATTCTCTCGAAAGCAATCTCAAATAATTATTAAAGAAAAAATGTCTGCAACAAAAATTTTATTTGAAGCGTGTGTTGATTCAATCGAGTCGGCGTTAGCGGCTCAAGAAGGCGGTGCGGATAGAATTGAATTATGCGCCGATCTTATTGAGGGAGGCACAACGCCTTCCGCCGGCACAATTGATCTGGCCTGCAAACATGTCAACATTCCAATAATGGTAATGATTAGACCGCGGGGCGGCGATTTTTTCTATTCGAATCTTGAGTTCAATGAGATGAAGCACGATATAGAATTTATCAAACAGTTTAGCGTTGCCGGAATTGTTCTCGGAATTTTGCGTGAAGACGGATCTGTTGACAAAGAAAGAACGAAAACGCTGATTCAATTAGCGCGACCAATGCAAATCACTTTTCACCGCGCATTCGATATGACGCGCAATCCGTTTGAAGCTCTTGATGATTTGATTGATCTTGGTATTGAGAGAGTGTTAACGTCGGGACAGGAATCAAATGTTGTTGAAGGAATGGAAACACTGAAAAAATTAGTTGAGAAAGCCGGAGACAAAATTATAATCATGCCAGGCGGCGGAGTAAATGAAAATAATGTCTCAGAAATTATTTCCGGGTGCGGGGTTAAAGAAATTCACGCATCTGCAAGAGAAAAAAAAGAGAGCCGAATGAAATTCCGTAATCAAAAAACTAAAATGAGCGATTCCAAGAATATGCCGGAGTATGAATTGATGATTACCTCCGCCGCAAGAATCCGCGCAATAAAGGAAGCCATATAATGATTGACCAACATGTTGTAATTCCTTCTCAAGAAATTTTGTACGAAGATGAAAATCTAATTGCCGTAAACAAATCGGAAGGTTTAGCTTCAATCGCGGAAAACGACACAACAATCGCCTCCCTTCATTCACTTCTAGAAAAACAGTTTGCACAAAAACTTTTTATAGTACACAGACTTGATAAGGAAGTGAGCGGTATAATTCTGTTCGCGAAAAACCCCCGCACGCATAAATTTTTGAACGATCAATTCGCCGAAAGAAAAGTAAAAAAATATTACACCGCTATGGTTCTGGGAGTTGTAAAAGAAAACGACGGCGTTATAAAAAAACCGATTAGAGAATTTGGCTCCGGTC
>JAKAMS010000274.1 GCA_021812745.1 Bacteroidota bacterium
ATATGGAGTTACAATCATAACAATTCAAATAAAAAATATATCTTCTTTATTTGTCATTCATTTCAAATGATGGTCCGTTATTTCAAACTTGGCGAAGTAAATCAAAGAAAATCAGAATCTTTTGGTGTTATGCCCATTCACAAAACCGAAGCAGGCAGCAAAGACATTCTTCTGAAAGATTTGCCCGAACCATTTTACAGCATTGATTCCCGCAGCTGGCAGGCGGTTCAACCAAATAAAAAAATGTTTAGTGAGTTGGGCGCGCAAATTTTGTGTTTGGAAAAAGAGCGCCCCCATATTCCATTAGAGCGGGCTATGATGGCTATCCGCATAAATAACGAATTTGTTGGAACTCAATTTCATCCGGAAGCAGACGCCGTAAGTAAGTTTAATAGTTTTTGCGCACCCAAAAAGAAAGAAGAAATAATTTCTAAATACGGTGAGAAAAAATTTTTTGAGATATTAAGTTTTCTTGAAAAAGAGAACGGAGTTAAACTTACACAGAAAGTAGTAATGCCAAATTTTTTAAGACATGCGCTTGCGGAATTAAGACCGGAATCGGTTTAAGCCTTCGGAAGCGTAAAAGTAAAAGTTGTTCCTTTGCCTAGCTTGCTTTCAACTGAGATTTTGCCGCGGTTTCTTTCTATCATTTCTTGGCAAAGAAGTAATCCTAATCCGCTCCCCTTTTCTTCATTAGTTCCATATGTAGTTAGATGAGCATCTAACCGGAATAATTTTTTAATATCCTCTTCTTTCATTCCAACACCGTTGTCTGTAATAGAGATTTCTATTTCATCTTTTAAAATGTTGGAGCGAAAAACAATTACACCGCCTGTGTTTGTAAATTTGATTGCGTTCGATAATAGATTTTGAATTACCGATGAGAGCATATCGTCATCGGCAAAGACAACTGTGTTATTCAGACACTCATTAACGATCTTTATTTTTTTATTATCCGCGTTATTAGAAAGAAGTTTAATAACTTGATTTATTTTGGCGGTTATATTGAAGCCGGCTGGGTTATACGGAATTTTGCCGGATTGAATTCTAGACCACTGAAGTAAATTTTCGAGAAGACTAAAAACACTTTGAGCCGCTTCATGAATTTTTTCGGCGAAAAGCTTTGTTTCTGCTTTTTCCAAAGTTTCAATATCCTCAACAAGAAACTCGGAAAAACTCAATAACGAACTAAAAGGACTTCTAAGATCGTGCGCAATTATCGAAAAGAATTTATCTTTTGTTGCGTTTGTGCTTTTTAATTCTTCTTCTGATTGATGAAGCTGGCTGTTAACATATTCCAATCTTTCTACTAATTGTTTTAGCTTATCTTCGTTTCTTTTTGTTTCTGTAATGTCTCTTAATATTCCGCGGTACGCAACGACTTTTCCCGATTTATCTTTTATGGCTGTAGATGTCTCTCGTACTGTAATGATTTCACCATTCAGAGTTTTCAAATTCAATTCGTAATCTTTTACGTATCCGTTTTTCTCCACCTCTTCATGAATGCTTGCTTGATCTTCCAGATTAAGATATAAATCACGTGTGATGTCAACTTTTGTAAGCTGATCTCGCGACTTAATACCTAAAAGCTCCATACCGGCGGGATTCAAATCAATTAATTTACCGTCCGGAGTGCTTTCATAAACTGCGGCTTTAATATTGTGAAATAAATCTTTGTACTTGTTTTGAGCTTCGGCTAGTTTTTCTTCTGCTTCAATCTGTTTTGTTAAATCGCGCGCAACTCCAACAAGTGCTACCGGATTTTCTTTTTCATCACGTACTATTGTGGTATATAATTCAATAAAAAATTCTTCACCGTTCTTTCTTCTATTCCAAATTCTGCCGCGCCAGCCCTCTTGGATTGTTTTGGGAAGAATCTCGTTTAGCACTTCCGGATCATTTTTTGCCGATCTTAATATTTCTACATGTTTTCCTATCAGTTCATTTACATCATACCCGTACGCTGACGCGAACGATTTATTGACATAAATAATTATGTCGTTCATATCTGTAATAGAAATACATTCACTTATTGAGTTGAATGTGTGAAGAAACAGTTTTGATTGTACTAAAGATTGATCTTCTGTTCCAGGAAGATTAATTGATGATAAGTCTATACCGGCAAGTTTGCTCATATCAACTATGTTTAATTTTGGGTGTAAATATAGAAATTCTCCCCTTCCAAATAAAAGAAAATTTCATGTTGTTTTATTTAGCATTGATAAACTTATTTGCCAACAGCGGATTTTATACAGGTCTTATACATTGTATTTGTTTGTTGCTTTTTTTAACCGGTCCATTATTGCCCGTCCTAATCCTTTCTCTTCAATCGGCTCAACTAGTATGAGATCAAGGTTTTCTTTTTCAAGCTCGTGCAGCATTGAAAATAAATTTGCAGCTGCCTCTCTAAGATCGCCGTTTGGTGAAAGTATTTGTGTTTCTGCAAAAGGAAAATCTATATTGTTTTCTTTAAAGAAGAGCATTCCTGTTTTCTTTTTTTCATCAAGAAACTTCTTATTAAAAAACTTTAACGGCGTTTGCGGTGAATAATGAAACGGAAGTTGCCCCGGCGCATTGGGTCTGTCTTGATTAATAACTCCGATCTTTATTTCACCAATCTCTTTTTCAATCTCTTCTTTAGACAATCCTCCGGGACGCAGCAGAAAGATTTCATTTTCATACAATTGAATTATTGTTGACTCCACACCAACCGAACATTTACCGCCGTCAAGGATCATGTCAACTTTATCGCCAAGATATTTTGCAACATGCGATGCTTCCGTTGGACTTAAATGACCGAACTTATTTGCGCTCGGTGCTGCAATCGGCGTTTCGCTCGCTTCTATAAGTTGTAGCGCAACAGGATGATCCGGCATACGGACAGCTACAGTCGGATTGCCTGATGTTACAATGTCCGGTACAATTTCTGTTTTTGGCAAAACTAGAGTCAGCGGTCCAGGCCAGAATTTATTTATCAACAGATCAACTTTTTCATTCTTAATACCGGAAAATTTCTTGAGCCAGCTTTTATCTGCAATGTGAAGTATCAAAGGATTGAACGCTGGACGTTTTTTCGCTTCAAAAATTTTTGCAACCGCAATAGAATTTAGACCGTCCGCACCCAAACCGTAAACCGTTTCGGTTGGGAATGCAACAAGTCCGCCTTGTTTTATAATCTTGGCTGCTTGTTTAATACTTTCGTTATCTGCTTTTGTAATATTCATTATCCGCTTTAAATTATTGTTCTCAAAAATAATTTAGAGTCACACTGAGCGAAGACGAAGTGTGGCTATGGCGACTGACTCCAGAACCTGCTAATGGATTCCGGGTCAAGCCCGGAACGACAAGCGTCTTTATAGCACTCATTCAAAAACCGTTATGAAAATATAGCTTTTGTTAACGAATTGTTAAACGAATATATTAGAACCCGGTGCTCAAACAAATTATGGTGATGATATGCATGAACTGAATGAGTTTAGACTTTTTTGCAAATGGCTTGCAGATGAAAGCGGTAAGATAATTAAGCATTACTGGCGCACCGGAATTACAGTTGAAAACAAACCCGATTTATCACCCGTAACTATTGCCGATAAAAAAGCCGAAGAGTTTATGCGTGAAATGATTATGAAGAAATATCCTAATCACGGCATACTAGGCGAAGAATTTGGCGAATACAATCCCAACGCCGGATACAAATGGGTTCTCGACCCGATTGACGGCACAAAAAGTTTTATCTGCGGTACGGTTACATTCGGAACACTCATAGCATTATTGAAAAACGGCGAGCCGATTCTTGGTGTAATAAACCAACCGATAATAAATGAATTTCTGATTGGTGATAATCACACAACAGAATTAAACGGCAAGCAAGTTCAAGTTAGAGAGTGCAATAATCTTTCCGATGCGGTGCTTTTAACTACAGATCAACTCAACATTGAAAAGCATCAAGACATAAAAAAATTTGACGAACTCGTTCACAAGGTAAAACTCTACAGACAATGGGGCGATTGCTACGGTTACTATCTTGTTGCAACAGGTTACGCTGATATTATGATTGATCCGATTATGAGTACATGGGATTTAACAGCGCTCATTCCAATTATCCGCGGCGCAGGCGGAACGATAACGGATTATCACGGAAACGATGCGCTAATCGGAAAAAGTATAATTGCAACCGGCGGAAAGATTCATAATGAAGTGGTGGAACTATTGAAAAACGATCACGATTAAGAATAAGAACAAGAGATTTTAAATTTAGACAGGAATCTTTTTTCTCTTAGAGCTTCCTATTTTTTGTTTAAGCAGCCCGTCAATAGAAATATCCTCATCAATTAAAGTCCAATGAATACCGTATCCGGAAGGTGAGATTGCAAAATTACTTTTTTCTTTC
>JAKAMS010000275.1 GCA_021812745.1 Bacteroidota bacterium
AATTTTCTCCGATTCCAATGCCGGTGTCTTCAATCTTAACTACCGCTTTTCCAATTTCGTTTTTATCAACATAAATTTTTACAAAACCTTTTTCTGTAAATTTAATTGCATTCTCAATTAGGTGATTCAAAATTTGTTCAACTGAATAGTGATCAACATCAGATGGCAGGGGAGCCGCATTTCTTATTAACTCGAACTGCAATTTCTCTTCATCTACCAGTTGATGAAATCTATGATATATTGGAGTAAGAATTTCATTGGGTATGTCGGTCGGCTTGGGATCGTTTGAATAACTTCCGGATTGAAGTTCTGACATATTTAATATTAGTTCAATAGTCCTTATGATTCTTGTGCCGGCATTATTCACTTTGAAAAAATATTCTTCAAGGTCATTTGTAAGTTGTTTCTTGTCGTCCAACTCCTCTTTTATAAAATTTGAAAAACTCAGAAGTATGTTTAAAGGAGTGCGGATTTCATGCGACATTTGAGCTATGAATTCTGTTTTCAAATTATCGGAATGTTCAGCGTGTTCTTTTGCTGCAATTAATTCTTTTGTCATTCTCTTTTGATTGGAGATATCTTCTTTAACAGCAAGATAGTTGGTAACTGTGCCGGAGTTATTTCTTATCGGAGAGATAATTTCAAATTCCCAGAACAAACTTCCATCTTTTGTTTTATTGAGAAGTTCGCCGCGCCATTCATTGCCTGCGGTAATTGTCTCCCACATGTTTTTGTATTCGTTATTAGGTGTAAAACCAGATTTGAGAATGGATGGATCTTTACCCAGCACTTCCTCCCGTGTATATCCGCTAGATTCTAAAAACTTTTTATTAACGTATTCAATTTTTCCTTTCAAATCAGTAATTAAAACAGACACAGTGCTTTGTTCTACCGCACTTGAGAGCATTCGAATCTGTAGCTCTTTAGATTTTTTTTCTGTTATATCTTGATTTACAACAACAACGCCGGTTATTTCTTTATTTGAACCACGAATTGGAACGGCCGAATGATAAATGAATTTGTGCTCTTTATTAAAACACTCAATTTCAATTTCTTCATTTATTATAACCTCGCCGGTTTTCAGCACACGCGCTGCGCCCCATTCTTGAGCCTCTATCTTCTTGCCGTTATTTACAAACCATCCTACATATTCTCCGTAATCACTAGGTCCGACATATTTAATTCCGCCCCAAATTAATTGAGCCGCGCTGTTACCGTGCATAATTTTCCCGGTGCCGTCAATCAACCATATCCCTACAGGCATTGTCTCTATAACAGTACTCAGTAGTTTTTGGTTCTCCCTAAGTTTTGTTTCGGCTTCTATTCGTTCGGATATATCGCGTACAAATCCTTCAAAATAAAGGGTCTTGCCCGTTGAATCTTTGGTGGCTTGTACAGTTAGTTGAACCCAAATTGGTGTTCCATCTTTTTTCTTCCAGCATAAATCAAGATCGGCAACGCTTCCGCTCTTTTCGTAATTAAGAATGCTTTTGACCCGGTCCTCTTTATGAAAATAGATATCCGTTTCAAGATCGCATTTCATTAATTCTTCTTTGGAATCATAGCCGAGAATTTGTACCAGTCTTTCATTTACTCCAATCAGCTTCCCTTCAACGGTTGATTGATATATACCAACAGGCGCACGATAGAATATGCTACGGTATTTCTCTTCGCTTTCTTTTAAGGACGCTTCAACACGTTTGCGTTCGGTTTGATCATACATATATCCCGATATTTCATAGAGTTCCCCATTGTCATCGAAATGTCCTACAACATTTTCAATTACGTTAATCAATTCGCCGTCACGGCGGCGCAAGGTCATTTCGTTGTTTGCAATTCGTCCTTTCGATTTTAATAATTGTAAAAATTCATCTCTATTAACCGGGGCGGGATATAAATTCGAACTGTTAATCTCTAGCGCTTCTTCAATTGAGTTGTATTTGAACATTTTGACAAAAGCAGTATTGCACATAATAATTTTACCGTTAACGGTAGAGATGAAATTTGCGGCAAGATCTTCTTCGAAGAGTTTTCTAAAACGCTCTTCGCTTTTTTGCAGTTCTTTTTCTACTTTTTTACGCCCGGTGATATCGCGTGTTACTCCTAGAATCTGATGGACACGATTTTTTTTGTTCATCAACAATGTAGTTACAACTTCGGTGTGAATAATAGAACCATTCTTATGAAGCTGATCAACTTCGTTTATTAGCACACGCGCAGAATCGTCACCGTTTTCAAAAGCTGATATACGGGAAGGCAATACACTCAACACAAAATTGAAAGACTCATCTGTAAGAGCGTCTTTCATTGTTTGTTTCATAATTTCTTCGGGCGTGTACCCCCTGAGTTTTTTTACTGACGGACTTACATAAATAAATTTTTCTGTCTCAAGATCCAATAGCCAGATTACATCTCCGCTATTTTCAGAAATCAGCCGGTAACGTTCTTCGGTATCACTAAGCTCTTTTGTCTTTTTTGCACCGGACTTATATCTACTCAAAGCCTTTTCTTGAGAACTAACTTTTCTACGCAGAATTTGCAGCTCTTTAATTAACTCTGATTTATTTTTTGCCTCATCTCTCATAAAAACCGTTTCTTAATCCTAAGAAAAAAATTAATAATTGAATTTAACAAATATCATTAAATGGTTGATTTTAATGGCTAAATACGCGCACAGATCGCTTAAATTATTCTTAACCAATCTTTTTGTTAATCAATTGGGAAAGCTGAAAAGAATATAATTATAATTCATGGAATGTTTAAAAACAAAAATAATCATTCAAAATTCAGTGGAATTTATTTTGCGAAAGTCAGAGTAAAAGTTGTTCCGGTTCCCTTTTTGCTTTTTACAACTGCCGAAATTTTATTCAGATCACAATATTTTTTAATTAGCGCCAGCCCCAATCCGTTGCCATCGAATGAACGTGAATACCCCTGTTCTTCCTGTGAAAAAGGGGTAAATATTTTTTGTAAATATTCCTTGGACATTCCTATACCTGTGTCGCTGATTTCCACGTATAAATTTTCTTCTTTGTTTCTTCCCACCGAAATATTTACAGCTCCTTTTTTTGTAAACTTGATTGCGTTATCTACAAGATTCTCAATAATCTGATGAACTGAATATCTATCCACTAAAACAAAAAGGTTGCACTCTTCCTTTGTGAGGTTAAATTCTAAATTGGATTTTTGTGCGTCATTCAAATATTCTTGATGTACAGCAGAAAGAATTTCTTTGTATATATCAATTCTTTGCGGTGTATAATCATAAGTTCCGGTTTGTATCTGAGATACGTTTACAATTAAATCTATTGTGCGTATGATTCTTTTGCCTGAAACATCTATTCCGTCAAAACTGCGGGCGGTATCTTTATTCACGTATCCTCTTTTACTTGCCTCTTCTCGGATTATCTTTGAAAAACTTAACATTGCATGAAGTGGAGTTCTAATCTCGTGTGACATTTGAGCTAAAAATTCGGTTTTAAGTTTATCCGATTGTTCCGCTTTTTCTTTCGCAGTGATTAGTTCTCTTTCAAAAAGTTTTCTTTCGGTAATATCTTCTTTTACCGCCAGATAATTTATGATAGTTCCGTTACTGTCAATGATTGGTGAAATGGAAACTGATTCCCAATAAAGCTCTCCATTTTTTTTCTTGTTATGAAATTCACCTTTCCACTCGTTTCCAGATTTTATAGTTGACCAAAGATTTGCATATTCTTCCTCTGCTGTAAATCCCGATTTAAGAAATCTTGGATTTTTACCTTTTACTTCTTCTAATGTAAAACCGGTGAGCGAAACGAATTTGGGATTAACATATTCAATATTGCCATTTAAATCCGTTATAATCACAGAAGCGGGACTTTGTTCAACAGCGCGAGAAAGTCTAATAAGTTTTTCTTCTGCCTCTTTGCGCTGCGTAATATCAATTATAACACCTCTCAAACCAATGGTTCTGCCTTCATTAACAATGGGACTAGAGAAAATCATAACCGGAAATGTTGACCCGTCTTTCCTTAATGCAGTGTACTCGTGAGAGGTTAGATTTTCACCATTAAGAACTCTAAAAATATTCTCAATTCCAATCTGCCGCTCATTTGGAGCGAGCATTTGAATTGCCGATAAATTATTTGAAAGATCTTCTTGCGAATAACCGAAGATCTGAAAAGCCGAATCATTTGCAAAAGTAATAATTCCATTTAAGTCAGTTTCAAAAACTACCTGAGGAAGCAGATTGGCCAGCTCCTTAAATCTTTTTTCACTTTCGCGTATTACCGATTCATTTTTCTTCCGTTCGATAGCGTAAAGCATAGACCTTCTAATAGTATCGCTCTCCATTTTATCTTTTAGAAGGTAATCTTGAGCGCCTGCTTTTATAGACTGAACGGCAAAAC
>JAKAMS010000276.1 GCA_021812745.1 Bacteroidota bacterium
TGCTTATCAAAAAGATAAAGATAACGCTTATAAAGCAGGCGTTGATATATTTATTACTAAACCGGTTCAAGGTCATATTCTTATTGATGGTCTTAGAAATGTGCTAGAACAAAAATCCGGCATTAAATTAGACTAATCTTTACCAATTCAATTTTCAACAAGAAGAAGGAGTTTATAATGTTCCGAAAAATGTTTGTTGCAGCATCTCTTTTAATTCTTTTTACAAGCATTAATTTGTTAGCACAGGAAAAAGATTCGACAGAAAACAGATGGGATCATAACAAATGGTACGACTGGAATAATTATGAATGGCTCGGTTGGGAATTTCACGGGAAACCTTTTATAGAAGTGAATTACGGATTTGGACTAGCGCGCCATGATAAATTGATCAGCAAATTCGCCGATGTTGGTTTAGCAGAGATCAAATTAGGGTACGCAACGCAGGAATCATACTACGAAGATAATATTATTGAATTTCACGACAAGTTTGCTTTTGGTTCAAGATTATCAAGTGATCTTAAATACGTTTCAACAACTGCCGGAGTAATGAATTCTGACATGTGGAGATTTGGTTTTGCAAACCGAAGCGGTTATGGTTATAGGATTAACAAAATATCCATTTTACCTTATCACGGCAGTGGATTTGCTTGGTCGCGGCTGGACATGAGAGATTATCCAGCAAAATTTTATTTAATTACAAAACCGCCAATGCTTATAGACGATGCAATCAGAGATACAGATATTTTAAATCGCTTTCATGATGCAATTAGATTTGGAACACTTTCTGAAGCAGGTGTAAGATTTGAGTTTGATTCATTTGCCTCGCTTGATCTAGGTTATGAAACCGCTGTGATTTTTCCGCGGTATCTGTTTTGGAAACATATAGGCAGTTCAATTATAGAAGAAGGAGCAATGGGATTGTTAAATCATTTTATTGACGAGATTGGAGATTCATCCCCTCTTTCTTTACCCATTGTAAATTTCTTTTTGAAGAATGGATTATCGTACGCATTCTATTCCTTGAAGAAGGGTGACATGAATTGGCCGTTCACTACGGAAGCACCATTAACATACGAAACATTTAAGATTGGCTTAACGTTTACATTTTAATTTGGTTGTGTGAAGCAATTTCAAATGAGATTGCTTCACTGCAATTGTTAAAAAGAAAATATATGTGACTGATACGGCTTGAGCTCGATGTAAAGACCGGAGTGATATACTTCTTCTGCGGATCTTGTGTAGGTTTGGTCATTCAACAAATCTGTAATAATAAATTCTTCCTGAAACCCTCGTAAATCCAATTTGATGCGGCACGTTGAAATTACCGCAGAATAATTAATTACAACAATGCTCCTTTCGTTGTGCCAGGTCCATTCCCACGCAAGAATATTTTTAAATGTTGTATTCGTTTCCCAAGAACAAATCGGTTCAAGTAAATTCCACTTACCGTTTTTAAATATCTCTCGCGATGTAATTGAGAGAAGCTTATTATAAAATTCCGGAAGACCTTCAACTGTAGGTTCATTCTGTTCGCGTCCGAGTTGAACCGGAAGTTTGATCTTTTTTCCTTCAAATTGTCCGTCGTGATAAAAACGCATACCCTGAATTGTACTTATTATCACCGCCGCCGCTTTTGATTTTTCTTTTCCCAAAACCGATATGGCTCTTTCTTCGTCATGATTTTCTATGAACCGTAATGATTTTTTTTGATAATCATGTTCTGCAAGAAGATGCTCTCTAATTTCATTTGCGGTCGCGGATTTTAAACGGTCCGTTAAATTTTTATCATACGTATAATCGAATCCCAATTGCTGAAGGTCCCATTCCAAATTCCAATACGCTTCTGCAATAAAAATAAAATCCGATCGAATATTTTTCACTTTAGAAATAGCTTCTGCCCAAAATTCGGAATTAGGTTTTTCGTAACCATTTTTTTCCAGAACACCGCCCCATGTATTCATGAATACGTTGTTGTAAACCAACATAGCCATATCGCACCGCACTCCATCGCAAACTTTTGTCAATTCAAGTAATGTCTTGGTAAGAAAGTCTCTGGCGTGCTGACCAAAAATATTTATCTGCACAGTATCCTGCCAAGCCGGAAAAAATGGATCTCTTCCATGAGCAAAAAATTCTTGCTCGTCGGTGAACGGCTGGTAAAAAGTGTAAGGATCATTTTCATACAGTTCTTTATCAACGGAGAGAAAGATTTCCGGCTGAGTTTTTATCAAGGGGCTTTCTGCGCTGAAATGATTTGGTACAAAATCTAAAATTAATTTCATCCCCTTTTTATTAAGCTGGGATTTTAATTCAAGCAAGGACCGTTTAAGTCCCAGCAACGGATTGATCTTGTATTCTGCAACAGCAAAAGGAGAACCGACTACATCTTTGGGCTCCCAATCTTTTAGAGCACGTTTATAACTTTTTACAAGATACTCTTCAAAACAATATTTCTCAATTACGGAATCGCAAAGTTTCCACACTCCCATAAGCCAGATATAGTCAAATCCTTTTTTACTAAAATCATTCCAATAAGAGTTTGGAACGTCTGCGAGAGTTAATTTTTGCGTTCTTTGACCCAACCGCTGAAGCCAAACACGCGTATTAATTTCGTAAATAGAAGGATTGTTAGTCATTTTCAATCAAAATTGTTTCTTGGTTTTGAATCGAGTAAAGATTTTTTTTCTTCGTAAAGCTCTTTGTTCCGTTTCATCATTTCGAGGTGAAGGCGCTCGTCTTTTGAATCGCTTATAAACTGATTGTTTAGTTTTACTTGGAGATCAATCTGATAAAGAAGAAAATTTCTAACTGTTTCTTTTGCATGTTCTAAAGTATCTTTCTCGATTTTACCGTTAAACGAAAATTCATCCCATTTTTTACTTATTGTTTCATCCGATAAAGTTAAATCGAAAATAAATTCGCGCAAATTCTCGTCCTGAATTTTGTCTATCAAGTAAGCGGGAGAAATTTTCTGTTCATCAAAACCGGCGTGAACAATTTCCGCAAGTTTTCTGAGAGTGTGATTAGAAAAACTTTCCAGCGACAAGTTATCAAGGATGTGCGATATAACCGGCTCATCGCCGCTATAAAGCAAACGAACCAATTCTTTTTCGTAAGGATTCTCATTCCCGGTTTTTGTTGAAAGCGCCAACTGTACTGAAGATTGCTGAGCCGCGATTCTTTGTTCGGGACGATAACCGACCGGATTATTTCTATCTGTTTGCTGATTGAGAAATATATTGAGTTCGGATTCTATTAACTTCTCGCGCAGATTAAATCTCTTGGCAATTGTTTTCATTAAAAGATTACGCTTTAATTCATCGCTAACAAGCGCTAAGGTTTTAACCAGTTCACGGATTGCTTTCGTCATATCAGCCGAGTCTTCAAACAATCCTTGCTCTTCGAATTGCGCAGTCTGATATTCCAAAAAGTTTTTCGCTTTAACTACCTCTTCATCAAATTTTTCCTTACCAAATTTAATTATGAACGAATCTGGATCCTCACCTTTGGGAAGAGCGATAACTTTAACTTCAAAATCTTGTTTGAGCAAAATTTCTATACTTCGAAGCGATGCTTTTTGTCCAGCCGGATCTGCATCAAAAAGAATAATTATATTTTTTGTAAAGCGTGAAAGTAATTGCACTTGTTCTTCTGTTAGAGATGTTCCGGATGAAGCAACTACGTTTTTCACTCCGGCTTGAAATAGCGAGATCAAATCCATGTAACCTTCAACAAGAATGGCGCGGTCAAGTTTTCTGATGTCGTCTTTCGAGTGGAACAATCCGTATAGTGAGCGCCGCTTTGAATAAATCTGCGATTCCGGCGAGTTGAGATACTTAGCCGCATTTTCTTGATTTTCTAAAACTCTGCCGCCAAAGGCAATCACTCTTCCGTTGGGAGAAAAGATAGGAAAGATCACCCGCCCGCGGTATTTATCGTAATACTCGCCCTTATCATTTATATCAATCAATCCAAGTGTCTTTGCTTTTGTAAGATCAACTTTATTTTCTTTTGCGTGAGATAAAAAATTATCCCAGCCATAAGGAGCGTAACCAATTCCAAAAATTTTTTGAGTTTGCGGTTTGATGTTTCTTCGTTTCAAATATTCACGGGCTTGTTCACCATCGTTGCTCTTTAAAAGATTATCCGAAAAGAAACGTGCGGCAAGAACATTTAGCTCGTACAATTCCTCAAGTTCGGTCTGCTGTGCGTCAGATTGGGTGTTTTCTACTTCTATTTTGATTCCGAGATGATCGGCAATTTCTTCAACGGCTTCAACAAAAGAGATGTTTTTGAATTCCATCAAGAATTTAAAAACATTCCCTCCGGCACCGCATCCGAAACAATGATAGATCT
>JAKAMS010000277.1 GCA_021812745.1 Bacteroidota bacterium
TTATTTCTAAGATGAATCAAGTCTCTTAAAAAATTGTAGATGTCATTTTCTTCTTTTGTTCTGCCCTCTTTTGTAAAAGCGTTGCGGGCATCATTCGGAAATCCGCCCGGAAACGGAGCGCGTATTTTCCCGTGATCATCGGTGCCTACAATTCCAATTTCGGAACCGTAAAAGATTTGCGGAATGCCTCGCGTTGTCAACAACATTGTATATACAATCTTTGCTTTGTCAACATTGCCTTTTGCAAAATACATTACGCGCGGGAGATCGTGATTATCCGCGAACGTTACCAAGTTGTTTGAATTTTTGTATAAATAATCTTCAGAGAGAATTTCAAAAATATTGTAGAGATTATTTCCGCCGCTCAAATATTTAATCAAAACATCACGCAAACCAAAATCGGTTATAGCCGGAAGATTTGTGTTGAAACCGCGCGGCAAGAAAGTGTCTTTCTGATAGCCGGCTAAAAATGCAGGGGTGCCGCTCCACACTTCGCCAACAATATTAGTTGTAGGGTATTCATTCATTACTGCTTTTGCCCAGCGTGCCATAAATTTTTGATTATTGTAAGGATAAGTATCTTCCCTTATCGCATCACAACCGGAATATTCCATCCACCAAATTGTGTTTTGAATTATATAATTAGCAACAAACGGATTCTCTTGGTTTATATCCGGCATTGAATCCACAAACCAACCGCGTTCAACATGCTTGATTGTTGAACTGTCTGCATACGGATCGGTGAAAACCATTTTATTATGGTCGGCATCAAGATGATTTTCTTTTGTTCCGTTTGTCCAATTAGGTGTCGGAGGATCTTTCAGCCACGGATGATCATCGCTGAAATGATTTGAAACATGATCGAGAATAATTTTAAGATTTCGCTTATGAGCTTCATTAACAAATTTTTTATAAAGTCCATTTGTCCCAAGCCGAGGATCAACTCTGTAAAAATCTGTTGTTGCGTAACCATGATAGGAACGGAAAGTATTATTTTCTGTAAGCGGTGTTGACCAAATTGCCGTAACGCCTAAATCTTTGACGTAATCAAGTTTATTAATCATTCCTTGAATGTCACCGCCGGCGCGGTTTTGACCGGGAATCTTATTCATATAATCCGAATATCCGGGAATAGAATCGTTGGAAGTATCGCCGTTGCAAAAACGATCCGGCATGATAAGATAAATTACATCCTTGCCGGAAAAACCTTTAAAACGTTTTGAACGATCTTCACGTTTGAGAATCGGAAATGCTACATCAGTTTTTTCTTTCCCCCGTGTTAATGTAAGACGGTAATTATCTGGTTTTATATTTGGGGGAATTTCAATGTTAATGAAAGCGTAGTTGGAATTTTCAGTTTCATTTACTTTTACAACCTTTATCTTAGCCTTGCTAAATTTAGCTGAAACGTCTTTAAGATTTTTTCCGTAAACCATTAGCTGAACTTTATTCAACTTCATGCCAGCCCACCAGTTCGGCGGTTCAATTTTATTAACAACTATTTTCTGGCAGAATAGTGATGAAGAAAAAAACAAAATAAATAGAATTAAGTGAACAGTTTTCATTTTAAGTCCCAAGTAATTAAAGTATTGGTGTGTTTATCCCAAATACAAAATTGTTTTTACCAAAGTAATTAAGCTTCCAAGAAAATTCTAGTCTGAAAGGAAACAGAGGATGACCGATTCCAAAACCGATTTCATAAAACGGACTTTTAAACTCGGTGAAAAATTGCGGCATAACTCCTAATGAATTCGGAAATATCTGTTTACTCTTTGGAGAAATCTCTAACAATGCAGCGTTAAAGTGCATACTTAAGTTTAATTGAAGATCGTTAATAAAAGTTAAGCCGAAGAGCCGGAATAGTTCATCGTTAAGATTGTTTTCAACTGATAGAACAAAAACCCGGTCTCCAAAAAGATCACCTGTTCTAATTGTTCTCAACGTGAATGATTGACTTGAGCTTTCAATGTTTCCGGGAAGTGAATACATCATTTGAAACGGAACCGGTCCGTTCGAATAAACTCCACTCAGAACAAAATTCATACTTGCGGATTTATATGTTGGAAAGTAGCCGTTAAGAGAAAACCGGTATAATTGAAAATCAAGATTGCTTTTAAGCGTGCCAGTATCGCTGAATAACGCGTCTCCGGAAAGGACAAAATTAAATTTGTTCTGTTGCCCAATTCTTCTTCTGAAATAGCCATCCTCAATATATTTACGGAAGTCTAATTGAAATCCCGTAGTTAGAGCATTTATCCTGGTCTCAAAAATTATCCGGTTATTCTCATATGACTTGCTTGTGTTGAGTATAGAAAAATCGGAATTGTTATACGCGTTATTATCGGTTCTGTTAAGAAAACCGGCGCTAAGACGGAGAACAGGAAAAACTTCGCTCCACAGTCTTACAGAAAATCCTCTTGTGTAGTAGTAATCTCTGAAATCATATTTACCGAAAAGATTTGTGAGCGTTGAAGTGAGTTTGTTAAACCGTATTGATTCTCTGAAGAGGTCAATTATTTTATCAAATGCTGTAACAGAAATAGAATGAGTTCTGTACTCTCCCAAATAATATGTTGTTGCAAAATCCGTTTTAAATTTATTGTCGGAAAAACCGTATGAGAAATCCAAACTAGAATTAAGCCGTTTATCTTCCGCTTGTGATATGTCTGCTCCAAAATTTAAGGTGTGCCCTTCAACTTTATTAAACGAGTAGAAAGAAAGCGGTCCTGTGATTGATAAATTATCGTTTATGTTAATAGACGGGGAAAGAAAAGAAAATCGGTCCCAAAAAGTTTTTGGAACGGCTTCTAGACTATCAATTCTTTTATACGCATTGATTTCTTCAATTGTGTTGGAAATGGTTTGTGTAGATTTCCAATAAGTAGAATCTTTTTTGTCGGCATCCGGCAAAACTTTTATAATTGCCATTCCGAAAGTATCATCGCTGATCGGCTCGTTAATTTTATAATCATAAAAGATGGTGTTTAGCTCAAAACCAAATTTTGCAATGCCAAGAAAGTTGCCTTCAGCAAAAACACGGTAATCAATCGGCATAAAAATATTGTCATCAACAGGAGCGAACTGTTGAATGATATTTATTCGATCAAATATTTTCCCGGGATTAGCGGCATTGTTTAGGTTGACATCTAATTTTACAAGCGAATAAATATTATCTGCAATAAATATTTTACCAACAAAGCCGGGATCCGATTTTTTTAATGGCTCAACATGAATTTGAAACACATTCTGTTTGTCCATAGCCAAGGTGTCTTCTATTATAAAATCATAGTAGCTAATTGCATCATCGGAAATGGGACTTGGCAAAGGTCTGCCAAGAAACTGAATATCGTCGGTATAAAAATTTTGAATTATTCTGCCGCCTGTTAAAATGTTTACGGAGGAAGGTGTATTTGCGCTTTGTTTCCGTGCTACAATTTCGTCTTTATATTGATTGGGCTTTTTGAAATATCCCTTGCTTTCATTTTCTATAATTCCGCTTATCTTAAGCTGCGCAGTATCTTTTGACCCAATTGAAAATCCAACGCTGTTATTTGTCCTTGAGAAATCTTTTGTTGTCTTTACTATACCTTTTGTGTAAGCGCTGAAAACGTACGAGTTTAGTTTATTGTTTCTTTCGTGTTTCGCTTCAATTGCTCTGCGAATTATTTCAAGTGCCGGATTTTCTCCCGGGAACACAGTAATCTCCGAAAAATGGACCGGAATTGGTTCGAGAGAAAAACTAATAGTTCTATTTGTTGTTAGATTTACTTCAACAGTATCTGATTTGTAACCTATAAACGATGCTATTAATTTGTAATTGCCAGTTTTTAAGCGCAGTTCAAAATTACCCTCAAAATTTGTGGTGGTTCCGGAAGTAGTTCCGCTTATGCGCAGACTTGCAAAACTTAGCGGAGATGAGGTGGGTTTGTCTATAACTATTCCTTTTAGAATAAGTTGTTGTGAAAATGTTATGGTAGAAAAAAATAAAAGTATCAGAGCAAGGAAAATGTTTTTGAACAATTAAACCTCAGAATGGTTGTGCAAGCAAATCGAAATAATGAAAACTTTATTTTGTCTGATTTTCATTTCTTGAACAAAGATAAAACATAAACTTCATTCAAAAAAGATGGAAAAGAATCATATCATCATTAAGAACAAAAACTTATTTTGCTATTAAGTGGTTTGAAAAATAATGAGATAAGAATGAAAAAAATTATTTTAACCGGCGCTACCGGGTTAATAGGCAAAAATATTGCCGGTAAATTAATTCAACGCGGCGAGGAAGTTACAATTTTTACCCGTTCTGTAGATAGAGCTAAACGTATCATTCCTAATGCGGCGGAATATGTTGC
>JAKAMS010000278.1 GCA_021812745.1 Bacteroidota bacterium
GAAATTTTATATACAAGAATTACGCTGAGAATAGAAAGAATGAATGGGAAAAGCACACTAACAATTTCGTTATACCCGAACAATGCAAAGAATAGCGAATTGAACAGCGTTGAGAACTTTCTAATTAAAAATATTGGATAGCCGGCAAAACCGGAATTATAAGATCCGTTTAAAAGCTGGAATGAAAGCCAGTTGTAATAAGAGTCATCAGAGAATACAAGACCATTGAAAAATATTATCCTAACAATAATGGCGGAGACTAAAATTAGAGGAAGGAAATATTTCTGCGGAATTAAGAAATTAAAACTGGTTTTAGTATTAGAAATTTCTGAATTCAACTTGTTGTTTTATAGGAATATTTTAAAAAGTATACAGAACCGAGATAATATGTGAATCGCCAAGTCCATATTTTATTGGAACGTACGCATAATCAAGATTGATCCCCTTCCAATTAACTCCGAATCCGGCAGAAAGATTTTTTGTATCGTATCCGATTGCATAACCGATGCGGATTGATAACAGTTTATCATATACAGCTTCTCCGCCGAAATGAATATGTGAATCATTTTGCAGAGTATATTTTTGAAAACCGCCAAGAGCTGTAAAATCTAATTTCGAATTTTGTAATGAAAAATTATAAGCAGCACCTAAACGAAAATCCGTTGGCAGTTTTGTCGGTTCGCTACGAAGTTGATTCATTGAACCTAAATTGCGGATAGCAGCGCCAAAAGTAAGTCCGGCTATATTACTTTGATAAGTTGCACCGAAGTCAAAACCATATCCGGATGCATCATCAGAAAATAAATTTTCATAGATGTATTTATAAGTAACGCCAAAATAAATTTTTTCAATTAGATGAAAAGCTGTTGAGATACTGCCGTTAAAATAATGCGCGCTAAATTTTGATTGCGCATCACCCGGCATTGTACGGATTTCAATATCAGCAATATTTGTTGTGTTCACTCCAACTGCAAAGGGCAGACCAAATGCAGTAAAACTTCCGGCGAACATTTCGGAATTCAAATCTTGTAAAAGTGAGTTGTGAGTAAATGATAACTGAGTTTTATCAGTTACAGCCAGAAGCGAAGGATTATAGTTCAAAGCTGATAAATCATTTACGCCAACTACACCAAGGTCGCTCATCGCCACATTACGCGCACCAAATCCAAATTTTAGAAACGATAAACCTGAATTGCCTGCAGATTGCGCTGACAATGTTGCACTAATCATAAATAGAAATAAAATCTTTTTCATTATTCTTTCTTTTAGAAATTAACGTTTATACCAACAATATGCTGGCCGCCCGATGAATACGGTTCAATGACAAAAGCATAATCAATACCAATTCTTAGAGAATTTAACAGATGGAAATACGAGAACCCGAAAGTTGGTCGAGCAGGAAAATCAGAATTGCTTAGATTAAATTTATCAATACCCGCGCGTAAAAATAAATTTTCGGAAATATTATACTCGCCGCCGGCGCGTATGATATTTGTGCCGCCGTTGCTGCTTTCGAATTCAATTGCTGCAATAATTTTTGGCTCATCAAATTTATATGAGAACCCGATTTTTTTCAGTAGCGGGAATTTGTTTTTTGTGATGCTTCCGCTTGTTCCATAAATTTTACCGGTGTCCCATTCGTACTTGCTGTTGATATCGGAAAGCATGAAGGATACCGTCATCTTCTCACTCAAAGAATAGAGCGCACCCAAATCAAAACCTAACCCCGATGTAGTTAAATTTTCATACAATTTATAGTAGTAGAATTTGAAAGCAATACCGATAGAAAGTTTTTCGGAAAATCTATTAGCTACTGCTACAAAGAATTGATTTTCACTAGTTGAGATATCTCCGGTTTTTCTTCCTTCGCTATCGCGTGCGTCTATGTTAGAAACTCCGGCATTTATCAGACCAATGCTTATTCCAGCTACGGATCTTGGTTTGATATTACCTTCAGCATCTTGTTTCTTGCCGAGTTCAAATCTTCGTGTAAAATTTAAGAAATTGAGAGAGCGGTCCAACGATAAAATTGAATAAGAAGTTTGAAAAGAATTTCCTTGTTGAAACGAGGCGAGCGCTGGATTGTAATAAGAGACAAGATTTCCTTCTGTCACGGCAGACATTGCGTTGCCCATTCCCATTCCGCGAGCTCCGAAGCCCATTCTGCTGAATGCGCCCGGCATACTACTGATATCGGAAACAGTTGATTGTGCCGAAACAATTGCTGAGAGAAAAATTATTTGGAAGAGTATTTTTTTCATCATTACATGATCACCATAATTTTTCCAAACAAAGGTGTTCCGGAACCTAAATCAATGCGGTAGAAATAAACTCCATTCGGAACGATTCTGCCGCTCTCATCTCTTCCGTCCCAAATATCAAGCTGCTCACTATTCGGAATGCGTGGTGCATTTTGAATAACTGTTCTGACTAAATTCATTCCGAAGTCTAAAATTCTTATTGTAACATTTGCCGATCCTGAAGTTGAATATTTTATCTTCACTTGTTCAGAATTTGGTGAGAACGGATTTGGGAACGCGTATGATTCCGTTGCAGAGTTCAGTTTTTGCGATGCCAGAAATACTTTCCAATTGCCTGCCCAAAATCCTGTAGTTTCATTCAATCTGGCTAACCCTTTATTCGAACCGAGCCAAATATCAGTTGAGCTGTCAGTTCTACGGTTAACTTTAACCGAAAGGAAATATTTTGTATTTATATCTGCAGATGAGTTATCATCTTTTATTTCAGGTGCGGAAATCCAAGTTGCACCGTTATTGCTGCTTCTATAAGCTCCGTTTTCTGTCGCTGCAAAAATATCCGCGCTTGTATAATTGCCGTTCGATCCAAAATATTTAAACGCAATATCATGGACTTTTTCTCCGCTCAAAAAATTGCTCCATGATTTTCCGCCATCTTTTGAAGAACTTACGCCCCAAAATTCAGATTGAGATGCTGCTTGCCATGTAGCCGCCCAGATAGAGTTATCCGCTTCATTAAAACTCATAGACCAAATAAAATTTCCGGAGATCGGATGGGCTTGATTAGCATGATTGAACTTTACCCAACTTACACCGCCGTCTGTGCTTTTATTAATTCCGCCTGCAGTTCCAACATAGATTGTGTCTTTAACTGTGAGGATAGCAAACACATAATAATTATTATTTACCGAAGGACTAATAAAAAAATTGAGAGTATCAGTTGGCTTAATAGAATTTAGATTATCAGGAGGAAGGACGACTCTTTTCCATGTCTGACCGTTATCGGTTGATTTCCTCAACCCTCCGCCCCAAGCGGCAATCCAAATTGTATTCTTTGTGAATCCTATATCGCGAACCATATTTACTTTGTTAGTGGCAATCGGATCAATTCTTAATTTGTTGTTACCGTATGTTATTACGGAATCACTTTTGAGATCAATGGGCTGATCTATTTTATTCCAAGTAACACCATTATCCGAAGAATAACTTAATCCAGTTCCCACCGGAATATCTTGACCTGATTCGGTAATCATATGCCAAGTGCTGGCCCAGACCGTGCCGTTATTACTTTTTATTGCATAAACATTCTCTTCGCCAAAGGGATCAACAGAATAATAATTTTTCCAGGAATCACCGTTATCGGTTGAACGGCTTAATCCATTTCCTGTTCCAAGCCAAATATTGTTACCGTCAATTAATATTCTTTCAATGCTGTTGCTTGCGGGAGTTTGATCTGAAGTTTTTGATAACCGCTTAGAGCTAATATTATAGTCCGATGGGATTTGTTGAGCAATCAATCCATTGGTTACAAAGAGGATAAAATAAATGACAAATAATTTCTTCATTAATTAACCATCATATTGGAAGAAATGATATTACTAAGTTTTCCACTTCTGTCTTTTGCCTGAAATTCAAATTTCCACAGTCCGTTAGGAGCTGTAGAACCAAAAGAATTCTTAAACGAATAAATCCCATCTCCCGCAGTTTGGTCGCCTAAATTTGCATCACCAGTATCAACCATTAAGAAAAAATCATCGTTACCATTCAAAACTATTGTACCATTTGGACGGTACAGTTTGAAATAGACTTGAGTAATATCAAAGGATCCGTTTGCATCATCAACCTTAATACTAAAAATAAATGAATCACCGCGGTTAACAGAACTTGGAAGTAATAGATTTGAGATCACTGGCGGAAAATTATTCTGCCCATTGTTAAAAGTGAAAATATGGACACCGACTTTAACTAAATTCTCCGGCGCAGGACGGATATTATCTTCTATAAAATATTCGATCTGATAGTTACCATTTGGATTCAACTTACCC
>JAKAMS010000279.1 GCA_021812745.1 Bacteroidota bacterium
ACTTCTATTTTGATTCCGAGATGATCGGCAATTTCTTCAACGGCTTCAACAAAAGAGATGTTTTTGAATTCCATCAAGAATTTAAAAACATTCCCTCCGGCACCGCATCCGAAACAATGATAGATCTGTTTATCATCGCTTACTGTGAATGACGGCGTCTTTTCTTGATGAAACGGACAGAGCCCGATAAAATTTTTACCGCGTTTCTTCAAATGAACGTGTGCCGAAACAATATCCACAATATCGGCAGCGTTTCTTATCTCTTCAATTTTATGTTCTGGAATGCGCATCTTTGCGAGTCTTTGTGCCTTTGTTTCTTCGTGGTGAACTTTACACAAACGAAATTAGAAATTTATTTCATTAAACCAAACATTCCTCTAATTGCCCGTCAAACTTAATATTTGTATTTTGTTAATAGAATTTAAAAGAGAAAATATTTTTGATTAAGAAAAGCGTTCTGCTCATCATTCCGGCACAAAATTTCAACGAAGATGAATATCTTATCACAACAAACGCCCTTGAACGGGCTGATGTTAAAATATTCATTGCCTCTGACTCGAATTTTCTTTGCCTCGGTTCAAACGGTTTGAAAGTAAAGAATGATGTTCAGCTTTACAACATTCATGAAAGTAATTTCAGCGGAATGATACTTATTGGCGGAAGCGGCATGCGGAATTACTGGAACAATAAAACAATTCAATCTATAGCCCAGAAATTTGCAAAGAGCAAAAAACCGGTAGGCGCAATTTGCTGTGCTCCAATTATTCTTGCAAAAGCCGGTGTACTTACCGGAAGCGCAACTTGTCATCCCGACGACAGACGTGCGCTAGAAAGCGAAGGGATTGACTACAAAGACACACCTGTGGATATTCAAAAAAATATTGTTACTGCCCAAAACCCTTCTTCAACGCCTGAATTTGTGAAAGCATTTTTATATGAGCTTGCAAAAAGTTAATTTCTCTTCAGAACCAATTTCCTATTCTAATTGTTTTATAAATAATAAAAATTACTATTACTGTTGGCTTAGTTGAGATAGATAATGATTGAACGATACAAAAAATATTGCAATAGTCTGACACAATATTCACGGTATAAAACTAGAGAAGTGTTCATTGGCGATGTTCCTCTCGGCGGCAATAATCCGATTCGCATTCAATCAATGACTACAACTGACACAATGAACACAATCGCAACTGTTGAGCAATCAATACGAATGATTGAAGCGGGATGCGAGTATGTCCGCATTACAGCACCAAGTATAAATGAGGCGCAAAATCTTCAGAACATCAAAGATGAGTTGCGCAAGCGTGGATACAAAACACCGCTTATTGCTGATATTCATTTCACACCAAACGCAGCTGAACTTGCAGCGAGAATTGTTGAAAAAGTCCGGGTTAATCCGGGTAACTATGCCGATAAGAAAAAATTCCAAAAACTTGAATATTCTGATTCCGAGTACAATGCCGAGATTGAACGAATAAGAGAAAAATTTTCTCCGCTTGTAAAAATCTGCAAAGAATATGGAACCGCAATGCGAATTGGAACTAATCACGGTTCCTTATCAGATCGAATAATGAGCCGTTACGGAGATACACCGCATGGAATGGTGGAATCTGCTTTAGAATTTTTACGCATCTGCGAAGATTTGAATTACTACAATATTGTTCTCTCGATGAAGTCCAGCAATCCCCAGGTAATGGTGCATGCATACCGTTTGCTGATTCAGCAGATGGAGGCAGAAGGAATGAATTACCCGCTTCATCTTGGCGTAACAGAAGCCGGAGATGGAGATGACGGAAGAATTAAATCGGCAGTTGGAATTGGATCACTGCTTGAGGACGGGATAGGTGATACAATTCGTGTTTCTCTGACTGAAGAACCAGAGTATGAAGTTCCGGTTGCAATTTCTCTTGTGAACAGATATAAAGAAAGAGAAAATCACACGCCGATTAATCTGATTCAAGAATCACCAAAAGATCCATTCGTTTATTTGCGAAGAGAATCGTTTGATGCTGCCAATATCGGCGGTAATACTGTTCCCAAAGTTTTCGCCGATTTCAAAGAAACAAAAATTTTATCACAAGAAGAATTAAAAATTGTCGGATATAATTACGATCCGTTTACTGATAAATGGAAAATGAACGATCAAGCGTGCGATCTTATTTATGTTGCTAGAAATGATCTTCCATTTGATGCACCAACAGGATTGAAAGTAGTTTGCGATTTTGAGAAATGGAATTTACTCGAAGATAAAGCAAAAGGATTTCCGCTTTTTTCTTCATGCGAACAATTTAGCGGCTCAACGAAAAAATCCTTTATTCTGAATTTTATCGAACTGGATGCTAAATCAATTTTCAGCGGAAAGTTATTGAACGCGGTAAATGATGAAACTGTGGTTTTCGTTTTAACGACAAATAATCTTCATGGAATGGCAGAGCAGAGAAGAATATTCCTTGAACTGATTGAACAAGGAATCAACAATCCGGTAATCATTAAACGAACTTATGACAAAATTAATGAAGACGAATTTCGGTTATATTCATCAACGGATTTAGGCGCTTTGCTAATAGATGGTTTCGGAGATGGAATCTGGCTAACCGGAAAAGACAAATCCGGGCAAAATTTTGATCACTCGTTTATCAACAGAACTTGTTTTGGTATTCTTCAAGCGGCTAGGACGCGTATTTCCAAAACAGAATATATTGCTTGTCCTTCTTGCGGAAGAACTTTATTTGATCTTGTTGAAGTAACAAATAAGATACGCAGACGAACCGAGCATCTGAAAGGTGTTAAGATTGCAATTATGGGATGTATTGTTAATGGTCCGGGCGAGATGGCTGACGCAGATTTCGGTTATGTCGGCTCCGGTCCCGGAAAAATTACTCTATACCGTGGAAAAGAAATTATCCGCAGAAACGTAGATTCTGATAATGCAGTAGAAGAATTAATTGAGATTATACGCGAAAATGGCGCTTGGGTTCAACCCTAGTAAATTTAATTATTGATGGATTTGAATATGAATTGTGATTATGGTATATTTTGGCACGACTTATGAGAAAATTTTTAATAAAATTAGCCAGAAGAAAAACTACAGAACTTACAAATAGAAGTTTCTGAATACCAAATGCACTCCTAATAAACGGAGTGCATTTTTTTTATATATGACTGTTGGAGAATTGACAAAATATCTGGAGGATTGGGCACCGCCCGGAGCTGCTTGGGAGAAGGACAATGTTGGACTTCAAGTCGGCTCACGAGGGTTAACAATCAAAAACATCATGCTCTGCCTTGAGCTAGATGAGGAAGTCCTAAAAGAAGCCCTTCAAAAAAAATGTAATTTTATTTTTACACATCATCCTCTAATTTTTAATCCAATAAAGAAAATAGACCTCGAAAAAGATTTCACAGCTAAACTCATCGAAAAAATTGTTAAAAACAATATCACCGTTTACTCTGCCCATACAAATTTAGATTTCACTAAAGATGGCGTCTCTTTTGAACTTGCAAAGACTTTAAAATTGAAAAATCTCCGCTTTCTGGAATTTGAAGAGAGCAATCAGTTAAAAGTGGTTCTGTTCGTTCCCCAGACTAGTTTGGAAAAAGTAACCGGTGCTGTATTCAGTGCCGGCGGCGGAATTATTGGTGAATATGAAAATTGCTGTTTTCGGTTAGATGGAGAAGGAACCTTTAAAGGATCTGAAAAATCTAAACCGGTTATTGGCAAAAAAAATAAGTTTGAACGTGTGAACGAAGCCCGCATTGAATTCATTGTTGATTCATGGAACTTGAACAAAGTAATTTCTGCCATTAAAAAATCTCATCCTTACGAAGAACCCGCTTATGATATCTATCCATTGAAGAATAAGAATTTAAATTATGGCGCCGGTGTCGTTGGTGAACTTGAAAAAGAGATGAGTCAAAAAGAATTTCTGACGCACGTATGCAAATCATTAAAAACTAAAGCCGTAAAATTTTGTGACGGAAAGAGTAAATCAATTCATAAAGTTGCAGTATGCGGCGGCTCCGGCTCCGACTTGCTAAAACAAGCAATTACAAGCCGTGCAGATGCATTTGTTACCGCAGATGTTAAATACCATGCTTATCATACTGCTCAAAAAGAAATTTTGTTAATTGATGCAGGCCATTATGAAACTGAGATTGTGGTGTTAAATCCGGTTCAACAAAAAATGAAAAAATTTATCTCGGTAGATAAAAAAATAAAAATTTTAAAATATTCGGGCAGTACAAATCCGGTAAAGTTTTATAAACAATAAGGAGTCTAAATTGATAGAAAAACTTGCA
>JAKAMS010000007.1 GCA_021812745.1 Bacteroidota bacterium
CCAAAAGTAAGTGAATGCTTTTCAACTCTTGAAAATCCGGCTTCTCCAAACAGCTTTACAAGATCAACTTTCTTATCAAACTCACCAACGGACTCCGGAAGATAAGTATATGCCTCATTGTCCTTAGAAACAATTCTTCCTATAAAAGGAAGGACTCTATTAAAGTAGAAGAGATAAAAATTTCTAACAAGAATATTTTTTGGCAAACGGAACTCAAGAACCGTTACTTTTCCTTTTAAGGAAAGAATCCTGTGAAACGAACTGAAAGCTTGCGGAATATTGTAAAAATTGCGGACGCCGAATGCCACTGTAATATTTGTGAAAGATTCATCCTTGAACGGTAAATGCTCTGCAACGGTCTCAACTACTTTTCCATTTATCCAATCAGCTTTTTTATTAAACAATGAAAGCATATTGAATGAAAGGTCAGCACCAATGATTTTTTCAACGCCGAATTTTTTTGCAGTGATTGCAAAATCTCCGGTACCGCATGCAATATCCAATAATCTTGTCTTTGGCGACATTCCGGAGAACTGGATTGCCTTCTTCCGCCAATAGAAATCAACTCCTGCGCTCAGAAAATGATTCAAGAAATCGTATCTGTGTGAGATTGAATCGAAAATTCTTCTTACTTGTGTTTTTTTATTTGTGTCTTCCATATTAAGTATCTTATAGTTAATTTTTCTACCGAATTGACGGAACAAATTTATGGATAAATATCTTAAAGCATTAAAACAAAATGTATGTGCAATCTGTGTTGATTCTAACGAAAAAGGCGGATGCACATTAAATGAAAAAGAATCTTGTGCCGTTGAATTGTTCCTTCCGCAAATTATTAGTGTTGTGCAGAATAACGATTCTGACGACCTTCAAGAGTTACACAATAAATTAAGAGAAACTGTTTGCGTTCAATGCCGGACACAAGAAAACGGGAACTGTTACCTCCGTGAAGATGCAAACTGCTCGCTTGACCGGTATTTTTCTCTTATCGCTGAGACGATTCGAAGAGTTGACGAGGAAATAACCTGATGCTGATATTAACACACTAGTTATTTTATTAATCAGCCGTCATCAGTCTCTTGATTATTCGCGTCAACTCAACAAACTCTATTATGGTTAATTCTTCGGCGCGGCGGGATGTATCAAACTCATCCGAATCAATCTTAACATCTGAAAAGATACTGTTGCCGAGAGAATTTTTTAATTTTTTCCTTCTGTTGCCAAACGCGGCTTTTACTACCTGAATAAGCAATTTGAAATCAAGATCGTGAGGCAATTGTTTAGAAAAATCGAGATGAATGATTGCAGAATCAACTTTTGGTTTCGGGTAAAAGACAGTTGGCGGAATTTTAAAACATATTTTTGTATCAGCAAAAAAATTGAGCAGAACGCCAAGTATTCCGTAATCATCACTCTTTTCTTCTGCGGTAATTCGTTTGGCAACTTCTAATTGAACCATCATCATGGCGTCTTTTATCAAAGGTCGGTTTTCAATCAACTTAAAAAGAATTGGCGATGTAATATTATACGGAATGTTGCCGATTATACGGAGCGGTCTTTCATCTGAAAATTTATTTAGGTCCAGCTTTATGAAATCGTGATTTATCACATGCACCGACGGATAACTAAGAGCTAAACTTTCTACTACACGTTTATCAATTTCGATTGCATAAAGTTTTTTCACTCTATTATTCAACTCGGCTGTTAGTGATCCGGTTCCGGGTCCAATCTCGATTACTACGTCATTTCTGTCCGGGGCAAATTCAGAAATGATTTTTAAAATGGTGTTTCTATCAACCAGATAATTCTGCCCGAATCTTTTTAATGGCTGTGGATTTGACATTAACTCATCATTAATTATTAATTTTCTTTATGCAATATAATTTTTTCGCTTTAACTTATGGCTGCAATTTTAAATTATTATTTAAAGAGATAAATGTTCGAAATCATTTTTTTAATTGGTATTTCTTTTTACTTCATTCAACTGGTTGTTTTCACAATCGGCGCGGGGAAGAAGTATAACCAAATCTCAGACGATGAACTTCCTGCCGTTACAGTTGTAGTTGCAGCCCGGGATGAAGAGGTAAACATCCTTGATTGCATGAAATCGTTGAACAATCTGGTTTATCCGGAAGGCAAACTTGAAATAATCATTGTAAACGATCACTCAACCGATTCCACCGGCGAGATCATTTCATCATTCATCAAAGACAAACCTAAATTCAAATCTATATCTCCGGAAGGTTCAATTGGTTCGCTAAGAGGAAAAACAAATGCGCTTGCGAATGCAATTAAAATATCTTCGGGCGAAATAATTTTAACTACCGATGCAGATTGTATCGTCTCGCCTAATTGGGCAAAGACAATTACATCCTACTATAAGGATGATGTTGGATTTGTCGGCGGATTTACAACTCAAGAAGACTATAACGCGTTTGCAGGTATGCAGGCAATAGATTTTGTCTATCTTCTTACTGTTGCAGCCGGAACAATTAATCTGGGCAAGCCGTTGAGCTGTATTGGCAACAATATGTCTTACAGAAAAAGCGTCTATCTTGAAATCGGCGGTTATGAAGGTTTGCCTTTTTCTGTTACTGAAGATTTCAATCTCTTGATGGCAATATATAATTTGAAGAAGTATAAAATTATTTACCCGCTTGATGTAAATGCGCTGGTAACTTCCAAAGTTTGCCCTAATTGGAAAACATTATATTGGCAAAAGAAACGCTGGGGTGTTGGCGGAATGAAAAGTGATCTTATCGGATACTCGGTAATGGCGTGGGGATATATTGTGCATGTTGCAATGCTGTTACTTCCTTTCTTATTCTCACTCTCGGCTCTATATTTAAGTGTTTTCAAAGTTTGTTTGGATTACTTTTTTGTTAAACCTGTTTTCAAAAAATTAAATCTTAGAATGAAATTCTCACATTTCATTGCTTTCGAAATCTATTTTATAATTTATGTTCTTGTACTTCCATTTATTGTCCTGCCGAATAGAAAAGTTAAATGGAAGGGGAGAACTTTCTAAATGATGACTAAACTATTATGAAAAAATATTCTTTTATACTTCTCATATTTATTCTTCCTCTTTCGATTTCCGCACAATCTAAAACAGAGTATGAATATTTTCCCGGTGATCTTTCTTTACATCCATTTACTGCCAATACTTTAGAACCAAAGCTCGGCTTCGATTTCAGGTTAAATAGCAACCAGTTGTGGCTTAATATCGGCAACTCGATGGATATTTTACAGATTAAAAATAATTACAACACCTTTTCTCTCGGTGCAGATCTTTTTACGTGGACCTTTCTGAAAAAAGAAGACAACTTCCATTTTCCGGTTGATGCTGTTGATTACCTGTTCGGTATCAACTTGGGATATAAAAGAAGCGTGCACAATTATTCTTTCGGCGGACGAATTAGAGTAAGCCATATTAGCGCTCATTTTGTTGACGGGCATTTTGACGGTACACAAAATCAATGGAAAGACGGTATGAAGCCGCGAGTTTATAGCCGTGAATTTGTTGAGATGCTAGGATTTTATAAATTCTACAACTTAAGGGTTTATGCAGGGGGAACTTATCTTTTCCATGTTGACCCAGTAGGGATTGGACGGGTTACTTTACAAACCGGTCTAGAGTATTTCATGAAAGATTTTATAAGTTATAATTTATCTCCATATATCGCAGCTGATGGTAAATTGAGAACAAGTGATAATAGAAAAAATTTCGCTTTGAATATCGGCTTCAAATTCGGGAAAATTGAAGGAAGGGGATTGAGGTTGTATTATCAGTATTACGACGGTTACGATATTAACGGAGAATATTACAATCTCAAACGGGAGTACTCGTCTCTCGGTATAAACCTGGATCTATAAAATGCCTGAAGATAAATTCGATACTTACACACCGTCATCAGTTAAAAAAAAATTTAAGCACAATTATCTTCTTCACATTGCGCTCTTCGTTGTTACGTTCATCACTACATTAATAGCCGGTATTGAATGGACAACAGGAAAAATCGGTCCATATCAAACGGAAGATTTATATCAAGGATTGCCATACGCCCTTTCGATACTTTTTATTTTAGGTGTTCATGAGTTTGGTCATTACTTTGCTTCTGTTTATCATAAAGTAAAAGCGACTCTTCCTTTCTTCATACCGATGCCGCCAATTGGATTATTTAACTTCGGAACGATGGGTGCTGTTATTAAAACCAAAACAGAGATTCCCAACAATAAAGCAATGTTTGATATCGGCGCTGCCGGTCCAATCAGCGGATTTATTGCTTGCGTAATTGTTTTGATATATGGATTCACACACTTGCCAGGAAAGGAATTCCTTTTACAAATCCATCCTGATTATTTTTCACCTCAATATGGAAAAGGTGCAATCGGATTAGAGTTTGGTAATTCTATTCTTTTTGTTTTACTAAAAAATATTTTTACAAACCCTTCGCAGTTTGTTCCACCCATGAGCGAAGTTTACCACTATCCATATTTATGTGTCGGCTGGTTTGGTTTATTTGTTACTGCAATGAATTTAATTCCGGTTGGACAGTTAGACGGAGGGCATATTATTTACAGCATGTTCAACAGTAAAAAGCATGAAGCGATTGCAAGTATCTCTATGATTGGTTTGGTTTTACTTGGGGTTCTTGGTTTTCTAGAAACTGTTATAAATTTAGATGTCCATTTCGGATGGAGCGGATGGTTATTCTGGGCTGTCATTCTCTATTTCTTTATAAGAATAAAACATCCTCCTGTAAATCATTTTGAAGAGTTAAGTAAGGGAAGAAAAATAGTAGGATACTTAGCAATTTTGATCTTCATCTTATCGTTTTCGCCGACACCTTTTATATTTTCTTTTTGATGTGTTTATATAATTGACTTGACTATGTAGGCAAACATCTTTTAATTTACCGACAAGAAAATGGGAAAGATTATAGGAAATTTTGCTACTTTTTTACTTTTAGCGCTTTTTTACAACAAGACTGGCAATTTTCTATATGTCCATTTTTTCATTTCATATCAAATCTGCTTTGAATAAACCGGGTAAACATTCTGTTATCATTACATCTGCAATGAAGAAAATCTTAAATAAAAATCTTATTCTTTCTGCGTTATTAGCATTTACGCTTTTATCATGCGATAAAATTCCCGATGGAATTGTTGATGTAAGCAGAGTGGATTATAAAATTTTAGGAGTATCAGCCCCAATTGGTTTTACATATTCACCAAACGATTCTGCCGTTGTAACCTCTATTCAAATTTCGAATTACGAAACTGTTTCAGATGTGTGGTGCAAAGTAACCTCGGTTGACGGAACTCTTCTAATCAAGGATCAGATCCCGATGTATGATAACGGAAACGTAGCATTTAATGGCGATCAGACAAAAGGTGATGGAATATACACAGCTAAGTTTGTTATGGGAAAGTTAAATCCGAATGGCAACTATCAGATCGAATATTTTATTAAAGATAATATTCGTCAAGCGCCGGAGAATTTAGTTAAAGCCGGAGTGCATATTTTCACTTTTAACAATGGGCAGAATAATCTTCCCCCGGTAATCTCAAATTTATTACTCCCAAGTTCTGTTAACCGTGGCGATTCATTTATTTTTAGTATTAAAGTAGATGATGCAAACGGCTCCTTTGATATTTCTCAAGTCTATTTCAAACTGTACCGCCCTAATGGTAGTATAGTTCTGAATGGAAACGATGATTTTTTCTTAATGGTTGATAACGGTGACACAAATTTGGGCGACCAAACTGCTGGTGATGGAATTTATTCGTTTAAGAATTCTTTTGGTTCTACGGCTCCTACAGGGTTATGGAAATTTGATTTTCAAGCTAAAGATAGAAGCGGAAAATTAAGTAATATCATTTCTTCTAACATGATGGTTAATTAATGAAGAAATTATTTGTCATTTATTTGATTCTCTTTGTAACCACCGGACTGATTGCTCAACAAATCCCTTCAGACTATAATTTTAGTACGAAGAGATTATCAAAAACTTCCGATCAAACTCCCGCAAGCAACAGCATCGAAAGAATATTAATTGACGGAAATAATATTTGGCTCGGGACAGGAAATGGATTAAGCCGTTCAACCGATAACGGTGATTCCTGGAAAAATTATTATTCTGTTGATCCCTTTGGCGAAGAAAATGTTTATGCAATAAGAAGTAATAATGGCACAGTCTGGGCAAGCACTTGGCATATGATTACCGAGGCAGGCCAAGGTATTCCGGTGGGAACCGGATTATGTTATTCATCGGATAACGGTGTTACATGGAATAAAATTGATCAGCCCATAGATCTCAAAAGTGATTCCTTAATAACATATGGTAACAACAAATTAAGAATTGATCCGATTGCCACTAATAAAGTAAATATGGTTCGGGATATTGGTTTCACCAAGAATACAATTTGGATTGCCGCATGGGGCGGAGGATTGAGGAAATCAACTGATAATGGACAGACATGGAAAAGAGTTGTCCTTCCTCCTGATAATCTTAATTCTATCAAGCCAACTGATACTCTCAATTTTTTTATCAGTCCTTCAGTAAACAATAATTATTATGTATTTGCCATTCTCACAGTAAAAGATACAATCTATGTAGGAACTGCAGGCGGGATTAACAAAAGCACTGACGGTGGTGTAAGCTGGGTGAAGTTTAATCATGCCAATCAAGAGCATTCTATCTCCGGAAATTTTATCTGGTCTATTAGTTTTAATGAAGCGGATAACTCTATCTGGGCGGCTACATGGCAGGCTGCATCTCAATCTGAATTCTGGGGTGTTAGTTCTTCAAAGGATGGTGGAAAATCATGGAACAATTACTTGAGCGGAGAAAAAGTTCATGATATTGCTTTCAAATATTTTGGAACGAATGGCAATTATACAAGCGCAGACATTTTTGCCGCAACCGAAAACGGAGTTTATCGAAGCAGTAATAACGGCACAACGTGGATTTCCGCACCTGAAATAAAAGATGATAACTCATCTGCCGATATAAATACAAAATATTTCCTTTCGGCAAAAGTTAGTCGGAGAACTGATAACTCAACTGATATTTGGCTCGGTTCGAATAAAGGTTTAGCTAGGTTGAATGAAACAACCGGATTCTGGACAGGCAGTTGGAAAGTATTTCTGGCATCGGAGAAACTGAATTCTGTAACTGAATCATACGCGTTTCCAAATCCGTTCTCGCCAAATTCAGAACAAGTGAAGATTAAATATTCAACTTCTGGATCGGCAAATGTTACAATCAGAATTTTAGATTTCGGAATGAATTTAGTTAGAACGGTTATTCAAAATGCACCTCGCATTCCAAATAGCGAACAACTTGATCTTTGGGATGGCAGAGATGAGAGTGGTAGAATTGTTCCGAATGGAGTTTACTTCTACCGCATTGATTTAGGTTCTGGAACACCTTTGTTTGGGAAAATTATGGTGATCATGTAATGATGAAAAAAATACTCTTCCAAATAATTTTTCTTTCTGCAATTGTTTCGGCACAATCAACTGTTTCTGATATCAGCAGTATGTCGGGCGCATTCAGCAGAATGGGTTTTGGTGCTCGCGGAATGGGAATGGGCAACGCAATGTCAGCAGTGACAGAAGGAAATCTTGTCTCTTATTACAATCCGGCGCTTGCCTCGTTTCAACAAGGAAATTCTTTTCAAACTTCTTATTCAATTTTGTCGTTGGACCGTTCTCTCAATTTCTTAAATTTTACAAGAAGATTTGAACTCGGCAAAAAACAAGATGCTGAAGGTAATACAAAACCAAGATCCGTAGCGGGAATTAGCATTGGTCTGATAAATGCGGGAGTCTCTAATATAGACGCACGCGACAGCGAAGGAAGAAAAACCGGAGACATTTCAACGAGTGAGAATCAGTTTTTTGTTGCACTGGCAAATCGGTTTTCTGAAAAACTATCTATCGGCATCGCTTTCAAATTCTACTACTATAAATTATATGAAAATTTGACTACGTCTGGATTAGGTTTTGATTTAGGCGCGCTATATTCTTTGAATGAGAAGATGACTTTATCATTCATGCTTTCCGATATCAACAGCAAGTATGAATGGGATACCGGCAAAATTTATGGGACAAGCGGAAGCATTACAAAAAACAAATTTCCTCTGCTGAAAAAGATCGGTTTTTCATATAAATTTGATGAGCCAAAAATTATTGCTGCAGTTGAGTTTGAAAACAGTAACGGCGGAACAAATATTTTACGTGCCGGCGGCGAATACAATATTTATGAAAATTTATTCTTACGGGCTGGTATTGATAAATTGAATCTAAGCAATTTCGATTTTCCGGCAAGACCAACATTCGGGTTCTCATATTTTCATCTGTTAAATTCTCTAAAAATTGGTCTTGATTATGCTTTTGTGATTGAACCGTATTCATCGGGCAGCCAGCATATTGTTGGCATAAACGTTAATTTCTAAAAGAAAGAAAAATGAAAAAGATTTTATTCATATTTATGATTAGTGCAACATTGTCTGCGCAATCTGCAGGCAATTCAGGCTTGGCATTCCTCAAATTTGGATTTGGCGCTCGTAACGTTGCGATGAGCGATCTTGGTGTTGTTGGAGCAAACGACTTATCAGCTTTGAATTATAATCCTTCGCTTTTGGCTGTAAATAATAAAACTCAATTATCATTTACACATAACTCACTTTTACAAGATTTGAATTCCGAAATGTTTGCCGGAAGTTTCAATGCATTTGGTCTACCTATTGCTGTTGGAGTAAACACAACAAACATTGCTGATATTGAAATCCGCACAACACCGGGGGATGTGCAATCAAAATTTAGCGCGCATTATTTTAACGGCAGTATCTCAACAGCTTTTCATTTGCTTGAAAAAATTTATTTTGGTGTTACTTATAAATACATCTATGAAAATTTATTTTCTGATAATGCATCCGGATATGGTTTTGACTTCGGTGTAAATTATCAGAGTAATATAACCGGACTCACATTTGGTGCTGCTGTCCGCAATTTAGGTTCTATGAATCAACTTCGCAATGAATCAACAAAACTTCCGGCGGATTTCCGTTTAGGTGCTGCCTATAATTTTTCATTACAAAACTCGAAATTGGATTTTACTGCCCTTGCCGGTTTTCAAAAATATACTTCACAAGGCGATTCACACATCCATTTAGGCGGGGAAGCGGTTTATGATAAATTGTTATCTCTACGCATTGGCTATGCAAGCGGATACGATACAAAAAATCTTTCTGCCGGATTCGGAGTTAACTTGAAAGGAATCAATCTTGATTATGCTTACGTTCCAATAAAATATGGGCTTGGCGATTCGCACATTATCTCTATTCTGTATACATTTTAAAATATTTCTATAAAACAACAAGTTGAATTCAGAAATTTCTAATACTAAAAACAGTTTTAATTTCTTAATTCCGCAGAAATATTTTCTCCCCCTAATTTTAATCGCCGCCGTTTTTGTCAGGATAATTTTTTTCAATGGTCTTGTATTCTCTGATGACTCTTATTACAACTGGCTTTCATTCCAGTTTTTAGACGGATCATATAATTCCGGTTTTGCCGGCTATCCAATATTTTTAATTAGAAAATTCTCGACGTTGTTCAATTCGCTATTCTTTGCATTGTTCGGATATAACGAAATTGTTAGCGTGCTTTTCCCATTTATTCTTTCTATCCTAAGCGTGATTCTTGTATACAAAATTTCTGAAGAACTTATAAATCAAAAAAAAATCTCACTTATTGCTTCATTCCTCGCAGCATTCTTTCCGGTTGATATCATATTCGCATCAATAAATTTTTCTGATCTTGAATGTGTTTTCTTTATCAATCTCGGAATTTATTTTTATATAAAAGCTGCGAGGCAAAACAACAATATCTATTATGTGATCGCCGGGATCTGTTTATCAGTTTCTATTTTATTCAAAGAGTATGCTTATTATTATCTCATATTATTGGCTGGATATTTTCTGTATAATTTATTCCTAGGAAAGAAAAACAGATTCCAGTCCATGATTCCGCTTTTAATCATTTCAGTCTTTTTGTGTTTAGAGGGAATATATTATTTAATAACCGAGAATAATTTTTACTATCGTTTCTCTATATTCCGATCGAATTACATTTATTGCTATTATGATTTTTTCCCATACACTCAAGCAAATGAGAAAATCAATTTCTCTGCGTATCTAATTTCATTAGTAAAACATATCGGTAATAATATAAAATATTTGTTCGTCCGGAGACATTACCTATTTCTTCCGATCTTTGCTGTTGTTCAATCTTGCATCTTCATAAAGAAAAAAGAGCAGAGATTTCTTCTTGTATGGTTTGCGGGACTAATGGTTCTAATGCCGTTAATGACTGTTTCATTAACAACCTACAGCCCAATAGAGTTGAGAAGGATCTGGTATATCTATCCGCTTGTAATTCCTTTCAGCATTTTGACAGCATCATTAGTCTCAAAATTACGACCAATTTATTTGAGCAGTGTGTTGTTGTTTTATTTTGCTGGTTCTGTTATAATGTCGGTCGAGTTTCAGAATTTTTTTGATATGAGAAATAAAAATCATTTTAAGCAATTCATCAAAGACAATTCTGAAAAAATAATTTATACCGATCACCATACGGCATATGGAATTCGATTCATAAACGGATTTACAAAAAATAGTAATGTGAAAATTTTTACAAATGCTGATTCGCTAAGAACAAATATGGATGAGCTGATTGTCTACAGCAGGCAAGTTATTGCGGAATTAAAAAAACAGAATTATAACTTCCCGGATTTTAATGTGCTTAGAGATGATAGATATAAATTAGTAACATCAATTGGTCAGTTCGAAGTTTATGAACGGATAAAATAAATTATCAATTAGCGAATTATTAGAACCAAATAAATTATTTTTGTCATGCAATAATCTAAACAGTGGATTCTTATAATGGACATTATCAAATATTCGGAAGAATGGAAAGAAAGATGGGATGAGTTTGTTCTTAATTCTAACAATGGGACTATGTTTCATCTACAAAAATTCTTTGATTACCACACACCCGGTAAATTTAGATTTGATCACTTAATTTTTTTGAAAAAGAATAAAATTGTTGCGCTGCTGCCGGGAAGATTATTGGACGGACATTATGAATCGCCGATTGGTGCCAGTTATGGCTCGATTGTAACGAATGATGTAAAATTTGCTGAAGCTTTGGAAATTGTTTCTGCGTTGCTGGATTACGGAAGAAGCAATGGTATAAAAGAATTTGAATTGACTCCGGCGCCGATGATTTATGAAACATATCAAAACCAAAATATGGAATTTGCAATGCGGTGGCTGGGCTTTGAGTATAAACTTCACTACATATCGAGCGGTATTAAGTTAAATAAAGGCGATGATTATTTACTCCGATTTACTCCGACAACAAGAAGAAACGTCCGCAAAACATTTCATATTTCCGAAATGCGAATCGAAATAAATGAACGCTATGATGAATTTTATCCTATACTTGTTGAGAATAAAGCAAGGCATGATGCAAAACCTACTCATTCGTATGAAGATTTATTGCGTCTGAAACAATTACTCCCGGATAATCTAAAATTATTTATGGTATATCTTGGCGATAAACCAATCGGCGGATCGCTAATGTTCTTTGCGAATAAAAATGTTGCTCTCTGTTTTTATAATATGATGCTTTATGAATATGCGGAATACAAACCTATGCACCGGATAATGTACGAAGTAGTTAACGATGCTACTGAGCATGGTTATTCTTATGTTGATATCGGAGTATCACAGGATACAAAAGCAGAGAATCCTATGACTCCCAGCATGAGCTTGATTGAATTTAAGGAACAGTTTGACGCTAAAACTATAATGAGAAACACATTCACAATTAAATTATGATTGTTGCGAACTTATGAGCAGCCCCCAAAAAGTATGTATTGTATTTCTAGGTAACGCTCAACACGATTCCCGTATTACAAATCTTACCAATTCGCTCAAAGAAGACGGTTGCAAAGTCTCAATAATTTCTTTCGATTGGTTTATCTCATCCGAGAATTTTGCCAACGATGAATTAAAGATTTTCAAGCTTACCAAGGGGAAGTTCAGCTTAATATTTTATCTACACTTTGCTTTGGTATTGATCCGCGAGTTATTCAAAACAAAAGCAGATCTTTACTTTGCAGAAGATTTATACACACTACCGTTTGTTGCCACAATCGCCAAACTGAAAAGGGCAAAAGTTTATTACAACAGCCGTGAACTATATGCATTTCTTGGAGGTTTGAGACATCGTCCGTTTTTACAATCGGTTGTTAAAAGCGTTGAAAAATTTTTCATAACCAAAGTTGATTTAGTCTTAACCACTGGCGAGATGGATTCCGAATTCATCGAAAAATTTTATGGAATTAAGAATACGCTTGTGATTAGAAATATTCCGCTTTTGCAAACGCCGTCTGCCAAAATTGATTTTAGAAAACTTTATGGTATTGCGGATGATAAACTGATTTTGCTGTACCAAGGCGTTCTGCTGGAAGGACGCGGGGTGCCAATTATAATGCGCACAATGGCTGAACTTACCAATACAGTTTTAGTAATTCTTGGTGACGGTGAACAAAAAAATAACTTTCAAAAATTATCCGAGCAATTAAATATCTCCGAAAGAGTTTTTTATGCCGGGACGATCGGTCAGAGAGAACTAATCAATTATACTGCCGGCGGAGATGTAGGACTTTCATTAATTGAAAACATAAGTATAAGTTATTACCATGCGCTTCCGAATAAATTTTTCGAATATATTATGGCTGGACTTCCGGTACTGTGCAGTGATTTGCCGCAGATGAAAAAGATTGTTGAAGAATTTCAAGTTGGTGAAAGCTTAAACGCAGAAGATGAAAATAATATTGTCCTAACTTTGAAACGATGGTGCGAAAGTCCGGAGCTTTTAAAATCATATAGAAATAATTGTCTTCTTGCCTCGCAAAAATTGAATTGGCAAGAAGAATACAAAAAATCTAGAAAAAGATTGCTGGATTTAGATTGATGCCGAAGCAGAAAAGAATATTAATCGTCAGACCCGATAGAATAGGCGATGTAGTGCTATCAACCCCGCTTCCGCGCGAAATCAAAAAAAAATATCCGGATAGTTTTGTAGCGCTACTTCTTCGCAAGTACACGCAAGATATCTATTTGAACAATCCGAACGTTGATAAAATTATTTTGATTGATGATGAAGATTCGTCAAAGTCATTCTTCAACAAAGTTCGTGAAATAAAAAATTACAAATTCACTCATTCATTAACACTTTTACCGACTGAAAGGTTGAACTACATTCTTTTCTTTGCCGGTATTCCGTTCCGTGTGGGTGTGGGGCATAAGTTTTATCAATTTCTAACTTTTACGCGGTATGTAGACCGTAAAAAATACATTCCGCTGCGTCACGAAGCTGATTATTGTATGGATCTTGCTAGGAAGATTGGAGTAGAGTCCAATAATCTTGACTCAGAAATATTTTTAACCGAAGAAGAAAGGCAAAAAGTTATCCAAACGAGAATGGAGAATCTGAGAGGGAAAAAATATTTGATCGGGGTCCATTCTACCAGCGGCAACTCTTCTCCTAACCTGGTTCCGGAGGAATACAAAAAATTAATTCTTAAGCTGAAGACGCTTGAAAATATTAGTGTTGTTGTTACAGACAATAAAATTCCGCCGGAAATAGAAGGATTGGAAGGTGTTCTCTATCCTAATGTTGGAATACCGTTGAGGGAATCGTTTATTAATTTTGCTTCGCTTGATCTATTGGTTTCCGCAAGCACCGGTCCAATGCATGAAGCAGCAGCGTTAAAAGTGAAAACTCTTTCAATGTTTTGTCCTCTTACTGCTTGTTCGCCAAAACTATGGGGACCTCAGGGCAATCAAAGTAAAATAGTTCTGCCTTCAGAAAATTATTGCCAAACTGTTTGCCCGGGTGATCCAAAGAAATGCAATTTTATTGGTGAGGGTGGAATAAATTCTGAGAAAGTTTTAGAAGAGCTGAAAAAATTTCTATATTAGCACCCCGATTTTTGCCAGGCACTTACCGGCAAGTTTTTACCCAATCCCGCCAGGTCCGGAAGGAAGCAACGGTTAGTATTTAACTTGGGTGGCTGAGTGCTTGGCATTTTTTATTAACTTTCTTTTAAACTATAGTTATTATAAATCATCAATATGTTATTTTCATAAATATGATGAATGTGTTATCTTTGTGCAAACAGAAGAAGTGAAGGTAAAAGATATGAAAAGATCAAAAGCGATTATGGCGTCTATTGAGATAGAAAAAAATGATGATGGTTTTCTTGCTAGAATTCCGGGTATCCAAGGCGCTTTCGCAGAAGGTGATACAGTAGATGAAGCTGTTTTTAATTGTATAGATGTTGCTAAAATGATCTTTGCATATCGAAAGGAAAGAAATGAATCGCTCGGTTTTAATGAATTTGATTTAGTGAAAAATGTTAGAATGACTTTTGCCTTTCCTATTGGAATATTATAATGGCCAGGTTAACTGAGCTTTCTTATCAAGATCTTGTTAGGCGGTTAAAGAAATTAGAATTTAGATTTTACAGACAAGGTAAAGGTTCTCATGAATTATGGGTTAGAGACGTTGATGGAAAAGTAATACCAGTTCCTCATCATAAAGGGAAAAGCATAAGAAAAGGAACTGTGAAAGCTATAATAAATGAGATTGGTGTTTCTGTTGATGAATTTATGAGATATTGAATTTAATTTTATTTCCTTCCTAAGTTTGATAGTTATTGTCCGGCAAGTTTTTACCCAATCCCGCCAGGTCCGGAAGGAAGCAACGGTTAGTATTTAACTTGGGTGGCTAAGTGCTTGGCTTTTTATTTCTTATGGTAATGCTCAAATATCAATTTTGCTTTTGCTTTACCAATAACTTCAGCTAGCTTTGTCTCGTCGGCAAATTTAATCTCATCCAAACTCAAAGCGGTTAAAAGCTTCTGCGCAACTTTTTCTCCGATCCCTTTTATATCAAGCAGCTCACTTGTGATTGTTCTTTTACTTCTCCGTTCACGGTAGAACGTAATGGCAAAGCGGTGCGCTTCATCGCGTACATGCTGAAGCAGTTTTAAGCTTGACGAAGTTTTTGGTATTGATTGCGCTTCTGATTCGCCTGGAAGAAAAACTTCTTCTAAGCGCTTTGCCAGACCAATAATTTCATAATTTTTCATCCCGAGTTCGTTGAGTATATCAACCGCACTTGAAAGTTGACCTTTACCGCCGTCAACCATAATCAAATCGGGAAAGGGAAGATTCTCTTCTAAAACTTTACTGTAACGGCGGTGAATTATTTCCCGCATGCTGGCAAAATCATCCGGTCCTTCAACAGTTTTGATGATGAATTTACGGTACAAACTTTTTTTCGGTTTGCCGTCAACAAAAACAACCATGCTGGCAACTGCGTCGCTTCCTTGAAGATTGCTGTTGTCGAAACATTCTATAATCCGTGGGAGATTTTTCAACCGCAAATCTCTTTGAAGAGCCGAGAGGGCGTAAGGTACATTTCCATCTTTCTTCATCCTCTGCAGTTGAATCTCTTTCAGCTGCAACTGTGCGTTCTGTTTGCACATCATCAATAGAGATTTTGCGTCGCTTTGTTTTTGAGGAATAACGAATTTGCTTTTCTTAACCGCTTTTGAATTCAGCCATTCAACCAAAGCATCAGAATCTTCCGGTTCAGTCTCAATAATAATTTCGCGAGGCACTTCAACGAACTCGTTGTAGTAAAATTTAATTATTGCGGCAAAAATTTGACCCGGTTCTTCATTAACTTCGCAACCTAAATTCAATTGCCGTTTGCCAACTAACTTGCCGTCGCGGATGTTAAGAATTGTTGCGGCAACATCTTTGCCTTCGTATGCCGCGCTGATAATATCCCGGTCTTCCAAATCGTTTGAAACAATTTTTTGTTTGGAAGAGTAAACTTGCAACTGATCAATTCTATCTCGAATCTCGGCGGCTTTCTCAAAATCCAATTTTGCAGAAGCATCTTCCATCTGATTTTTTAATTCTTGAATAAGTTCTTCGGTTTTGCCTCTCAAAACTTTAATTACCTGGCTGACCATACCATTGTAATGCAACTGTGTTACCAATCCTTCGCATGGACCTTCGCATTTTTTTATATGATAATCCAAGCAGACCTTAAATTTCTTCTTGTCAATCGTTTGTTGTGTAATGTCCAGTTTACAGCTTCTAATCTTGAATATCTTGCTAATCACTCTGAGAGAAATTTTCATATTCTTAACATCCGTATAAGGTCCAAAATATTTAGAACCATCTTTGATGACGTTTCTTGTAGGAAAGATTTGAGGGAATGGTTCGTTAGTTACACGGATATAAGGGAAAGATTTATCATCCTTAAGAATAATATTGTATCTCGGTTTTAAATCTTTAATAAGATTGTTTTCTAGAACGAGCGCTTCAATTTCATTATTGGTAACAATCAATTCCAGATCGTTAATTTTAGAGACGAGTACTTCGGTTTTGGGCGAGTCAACATTTTTCTGAAAATAAGAACGTACTCTGCTGCGCAAATTTTTTGCTTTGCCAACATAGATCACTTTCCCTTTATCATTAAAGAATTGGTAGATGCCGGGCATAGCCGGAAGAGAGCTAAGTTTATCTTGTAATTTGGGGTTCATCAATATCTAAATTTCTTCAAGCCAAAATAAAAATGATATTTAAAATAAGAAGGGCTGGCGCTTACCAGCCCAAATTTTTGTACGAGTTATATTTCATTTAAAAACATAGTCTTTAGGAACAACTACAATTCCAGTTTCAGAGACAGTGAACCGTTTTTTATCTGTTTCCGAGTCAAAACCTATTTCAAAACCCTCCGGTACTGAAACGTTTTTGTCAATTATGGTTCTTCTTATTCTTGCATGACGACCAATATTGCAATTATCCATGATGATCGAATCGGTTACATAAGAATAACTGTTCACGCGGACATTGAAACCAATGATTGAACGTTCCACCAAACCGCCGGAGATAATTGTACCATCTGATATTAACGAATTTATCGCGCGTCCTACACGCTCGCCTTCGTGCGATACAGTTTTTGCCGGCGGGTATTGCTGCTGCTGTGTGCGCAATGGCCAGTCAAAATCGTAAAGATTAAAATGTGGGCTGACATTTATCAAGTCCATACTTGCTGCGTAATAACTATCAATTGTGCCAACATCAACCCAGTAGGGTTGATCTTTTTTGTTCTCATCAATGAATCTATAAGCTTGTACGTGGTAATCGTTTTTAAGCATGTAAGGAATAACATCTTTGCCAAAATCGTGATTTGAATTTTTTTCTTTATCCATTTTGGAAAAAACTTCTTTAAGAGCAGCAACATTGAAAACATAAATGCCCATGTTGGCAAAAGAGGAATCCGGTTTATCGGGGATAGTTGGCGGAGATTTTGGTTTTTCGATAAATGAAGTAACTTTATATCTGGGATCAATTTCTACTATTCCGAAACGTGATGCTTGAGATTTAGGGACTTCAATAGCAGCAAGAGAGAGAGCAGCTTTTTTTTCAATATGGTATTGGATCATTTTAAGATAATCCATTTTGTAAATATGATCGCCGGAAAGAATTAAAACCCATTCGAAATTTTCGTCGTCAATCAAATTAAAATTTTGATGAATAGCATTCGCCGTTCCCAAGTACCAATTGTTGCTGGTTTTGAATTGAGGCGGAATTGAATAAACAAACTCTCTCAGTTCCGGATTAAATATACTCCAAGCTTCATAAAGGTGGCGGTTGAGTGAATCCGATTTGTATTGTGTTATAACGTAAATTTTTCTAAAACCGGAGTTCAAACAATTGGATAATGTGAAATCAATAATCCGGTATTTGCCGCCGAACGGAACGGAAGGTTTTGTTCTCTCTTTTGTAAGCGGAAATAATCGTTCTCCTTGTCCGCCAGCCAGAATCATTGTTAAAGTTTTTCGCAGGATTGTCGAACCGGTGTATGCCATTTCAGTCCCATAGGAATTTGATTAAAATATATCTAATTATGAATTGATTGGCAATTAAAGAAATTATTAACTTTGCATGAAATCAAACTCAAACTCCACAAAAATATTGATGCGCAAAAAACTAATACTACTAATTTCCTCAGCCATACTTCTTGTTCTACTTGCCGGCGGATATTTAATGTACCGTTGGCTGGTAAACAGATTCAATCTTCCAAGCGAAACTTCTAAACTGATCAGTCTTACCAATCAGTTGAAAAATTTTGATGAAAAAACGCTGGCGGAATACAATCCAAAAACTCAAAGAGCAATTGATGTTCTACATTATCAAATCAAACTGGACCTGCATTCTGAACAGAAAAAGATTTTTGGTGATGTAACAATTAAAATGAAGGTAAATGATAAGAGGTTATCAAAATTTGATATTAATTTTTATGATAATCTTATAATTCGAGATCTTCGGCTGAACGATGCACAAGTAAAGTATGACCGTTCGGAAAAATTGTTAAGCATTCATAATAACAATAACACAATAGATACAGCGGTTATTAAAATTATTTATGAAGGAACACCGCAAAGTCTGGGATTCGGATCATTCAATTTTGAAAAAGTTGATAACCGTTACCAGGTTTACACATTGAGTGAACCGGTCTTTGCTTCAACTTGGTTCCCGTGCGTTGATCTACCCGATGATAAAGCGTTAACCGATGTTTACATTACGAATGACTCATCCGACGTGTCTCTATCTAACGGCAAATTGATGGAAACAAAAACAAGCGGCGCAAGAAGGACTTACCATTGGAAAACATTCTATCCAATTTCTACATATTTAATTGCACTTTATTCAGGTAATTATAAAACGGTTTCTCAAAAATATCTCTCCATCAGCGGAGATTCGTTGAAACTTTTTTACTACGCGCTTCCGGAAAATATAGAAAACGCTCAAAGAGATTTTTCCGATCATCCAAAGTATCTTAAAACATTTGAGGAAATGTTCGGCGCGTATCCATTTGTAAAAGAAAAATATAGTGTTGCCGAATTTTGGTGGCAATCCGGCGCAATGGAAAACCAAACTATAACCGGAATCGGTTCAAATTTTATCTCCGGAAGAAAATTTTTTTCTGATATGCTGATTCATGAACTAGCGCATCATTGGTGGGGAGACGCCGTTGGTCCGAAAACATGGAAAGACATCTGGCTTAATGAAGGTTTTTCAACTTACTCAGAAGCTCTCTATTGGGAAAAACAAAGTGATATTCGTGCGCTTCAGTCAACGCTCAGAAGTAAATTCAGCATGTTCCCAAACGGCACGCTATACAATCCCGGCAACGCTCTGTTCAGCTCTCTTATATATGATAAAGGCGCTTGGGTATTGCATATGTTAAGAAGAGAGGTCGGCGATGAAATATTTTTCAGAATTTTACGCGGTTATTTCAAAGAATATAAATATAGTAATGCTTCAACAAACGACTTCAAAAATTTTTGCGAAATGACTGCAAAGAAAAATTTGGATAAATTTTTCGACCAATGGGTCTATAAAGGCGAAGGGATAATTGAGTTGGATTGTGTCTGGTCTGCTCAAAAAGAGGGTGAAGAATTTATTTCAACAATTAAAATAAAACAGTTACAAAAAGGTTACGATATTTATAAATTTCCACTCGATATTAAATTGATTTCGGAAAAGGAA
>JAKAMS010000280.1 GCA_021812745.1 Bacteroidota bacterium
GAATTGTTGTAGCCGAATTCGGCGGCAATAAGATTTACTTGGATGAGTTTGAAAAGGAATACGCAAAAAATTCCGGCGGATTTGAGAAAGCGAAGAATGATTCTATCTCATCACTAAAACAATTTCTTGATCTATACGTTAACTATAAAATGAAATTACGTGATGCCGAGGTCCGCGGGTTAAAGTCTGATGAAGATATGAAAAAAGAGTATATTGATTATAAAACCAATATCGGAAAAACTCTTTTTCTAGAGAATAAATTGTATGAACCGAATTTGCATCAGCTATACGAAAGACGTAAAACAGAATACAGAGTCAGCCACATTTTCCTTCTTCCCGATTCCACACACACTCAGCAGCAAATTATTGAACTTGGCAATCAACTCATTAAAAGAATTCAGAACGGTGAAGATTTTGCCGCACTTGCAAAACAATATTCAAACGATCCATATACAAGCAAACTTGGCGGCGATGTTTATTTTGTTACTGCGGGGCAAATAAATATTCCTGCAATTGAAGATGCAATTTACAGCACCGAGCCGGGTAATATTTACCCTCAGCTTGTTTCTTCCGGCTACGGCTACCACATTCTAAAAGTTACTGTTAGACAACCGCGCAAACCTTCAATTGATGCTGCTCATATTTTAATTCCTTTTGCGGATTCAACTGGAGTTGTTGATACAGCAAAAGCATTGAACAAAATACTTGATATTGAAAAACAGATTAAAGAAGGGAAAGACTTTGGAAAAATGGCGGCTTTGTACTCAGAGGACAAAGGCAGTGCTGTCAGAAATGGTGATCTCGGTTTCTTCCAGAGAGGTCAAATGGTCAAAGAATTTGATGAAGCCGCTTTTAATCTAAAAGTCGGCGAGTTATCTCCGATAGTAAAAACCAAATTCGGTTTTCATCTAATTCTTGTTTCCGCAATTTCTCCGGCTAAAACCTACGAAGAAGAGAAGAACGATTTAAAAGAAATGTACAACCGTACCAGGTATAAATCTGATTATGATAAACTGATCCAAAATTTAAAAACAGAATTTGGCTATGTTCAAAACACGGCTACTTATAATAAAATTCTTGCTAATAGTGATACACTTAAAATCGGTCCAATGTATTTAAAGAGCAACTTGAAAAATCAAGCCGGCAACGATGAGATATTTAAAATTAACAACAAATCTTATTCGTGCGATAGTCTCTTTAACCACACTATAAAAGCCGGTTCATATCTTAACATGACTGTCAACGGAAAAGTCTTACAAGACGCCATTGATCAATATGCGGCAGACGTATTGCTTAGAGAAAAAGCTTTGATATATGATAAAGAAAATCCGGAATTCGCAAAATTGCTTCAAGACTATGAGAACGGTATGTATCTATTCAAAATTCTTGAAGATGAAGTCTGGTCAAAGATATCAATTGATAGCGCAAAGTCATATTCATTCTGGGAAGGGACAAAAGAAAATTACAGATGGAAAGACCGGGTTGAGTTCAGAGAAGTACACAATCAAAAAGATTCTTTGATGAACAATTGCTACTCATTAGCAATATCCGGAACTCCATATGACACTTTGGCAGCAAAATATAATCAACGCACTGGATATGAAAATAAAGTGGGATATAGTGGTTTAACCGCAGTTGATTTCAATGAATTGGCAAAGCAAGCAAATTTGCTGAAGAACATTGGCGATATCTCGAAGCCATTCCGCTTCGAAGACGGATGGTCTATTGTAAAATTAGTAAAGCGTGAACCGGCACGGGAAAAAACATTTGAAGAGGCAAGAGCAGAAGCTTCCAGCGTTCTGCAAGAAAAAGAAAGTAAACGTCTTGAAGATGAATACATGAATAAATTAAAAAATATTTATCACCCAAAGATATATTATGATGAATTGCGTCAAGCGTTTAAGCAGCCCGATTAACTTTGCTGTTATAATTTGTATCGGCACTTTCAGTTTTGCCGGATGCTCAAAGAAAGAAGCACCCGATAAATATGTTGTCAAAGTTAACGATGCTGTTCTTACGGAAGAGCAAATTAAATCAGCTCTTTCTCAAGAGCGGAATAGAGGAAAATACAGGTCGGAATTCATTCATAACTGGATTGAAAATGAAATTCTTTATCAAGAAGCGGCTAAGAATGGAATATTAGATGAAAAGGAATTCAACTCAATAGTTGAGCAAAGTAAAAAAGAAATTGCAGCTGCTTTTTTTATAAATAAGTTATTAGCTGAAAATAAAATTGAACCGACTGAAGACGAAATGAGAAAATATTATGATGTTAATAAAGAAGAATTCAAATTGAACGATGATCTTCTCCGCTTGAATATTGTTTATTTCAGCGACTTCAACAAAGCGGTAGAGTTTCGTAATATGGTTATGGAAACAAATTGGAATAGTTCTCTCAACAAGTACAGAACCGAGCCGTCAATTCTTTCTAACGAATCGGGGCAATTATTATATAGATACCAGCTTCAGCCCCTCTCTCTTTTACGGAGTTTGAACGGTCTTCAAAAAGATGAAGTGAGCTTAGTGATCGAAACGGAACCGTCAAAGTTTGCTGTTGTTCAACTCATTGAAATACTAAATAAAGATATGATTCTTTCTTTTGATGATGCTAAAGATGAAGTTAAAGATCGCTTAACGATGATCAAGAGAAAAGATTTTTTAAGATTGTACATAGATAAATTAATTGCAGATCACAATTTGGAGATAAAGAGGTATTCCGAATGAAAAAATTTTTGTTTGTATTATTTGTTTTTGCTGGGTTGTTAAATGCTCAACAAGTATTAGATAAAGTTGTTGCTGTTGTTGACAACGAAATTATTCTCCAGTCAGAGTTTGATTTTAGAGCAAACTTGGAAGCGCAACAGAGAAACATTAATCCTGCCGATTCAACTTTTAGAAGACAGGTTCTCAATGCGATGATTGAAGAAAAGTTGTTATATGCACAGGCAGAACTTGATTCAATAACTGTATCTGACGAGCAGGTAAAGCAGCAGCTCGAATATCAGATCAATTACTTTATTCAACAGTATGGTTCGCGCGAACGCTTAGAGCAGGTTTACGGAATGCCAATTGAAAAATTAAAAAGATCTTTGCAAGACGATACCAAAAAGAATTTGATGGCTGAAATGCTCAAACAAAAAAAGTTTGGACAGATGGACGCTTCCAGAAAAGAGATTGAGGATTTCTACGATATGTATAAAGACTCACTTGGTGTAGTTGCGGAAAAATTTACGATTGCTCATATCTTTCAGAATCCTAAAACCGGAGAGAGAGTAAAAAAGAAAGCGCGAGAATTTGCAGAATCATTATTAGATTCGCTGAAGCACGGCGCAGACTTTGCCAAACTGGCAAAAAAATATTCAGATGATCCGGGAAGCGCGGCTCAAGGCGGCGATCTTGGTTCTGTTAAACGCGGTGTTTTCTTCCCCGAATTTGAAGCCGCTGCTTTTGCTCTGGCTCCAAATCAAATTTCCGGAGTCGTAGAATCTCCGGTCGGATTCCACATAATTCAATTGTTGGAAAGAAGAGGAGAATCAATTCATACAAGACACATACTTATAAAAGTAAAAAGTGATGACGAATCAGATCTAAAAGCAATCGAATTTTTAACAGATATACGCGATAGTATTGTGAAAGGTAAGAACACATTTGAATACTATGCTAAACTTTATAGTGATGATAAGGAAACTGCAAAGTTTGGTGGAACTCTAGGAACTTTTGAAGCCAGTCAGCTTGATAAACAACTTCTAGATATCATATATAAATTAAAAGAAGGCGAAATCAGTTTTCCAAAACGTCTTGATGTGGATAAGAATGTTTATGGATATCATATTGTAAAATTGGAGAAGAGAATTCCTCAGCACAAAGCTAATATGGATCTTGATTTCGCAGAACTTAAGAGAATGACTGAGTATTACAAAAAACAGAAACTCTTTGCAAAATGGATTGATGATATTAAAAGCAGAATTTATTGGCAAGTTCGGTTGTAACATCTTATAGAAAGCTGAATAATGAAGATAATATGAATCAAGATAAATTTGATTTACGATTATTCATTCAAACCGTTTAGCTCTATTCTTTTATTAAAAGGAAACAACTTTGGCTGAAAAAATACCTACAAACGATGTTCAAGCGGTAGAGCAACTTGCTGAATCGGTTAAGCGGATAAAAAAAGAAATTGCGAAAGTTATAATTGGGCAAGACCAAATTATAAACCAACTTTTGGTTAGTCTTTTTGCACGAGGACATTGTTTGCTGGTTGGCGTACCCGGGCTTGCAAAAACATTGC
>JAKAMS010000281.1 GCA_021812745.1 Bacteroidota bacterium
AATGATTTGTAAAGCCATTTACCTCTTTACCAAATTGACTTTTAGCCCACTCAAGCAGAGAACGGCTTTGCCCATTCTCTTCACCAATAATTGATGTCCTGAGAACCATGCAGTCTTTATTTTCGCCTGCATTTTTACTTAATCCGTATAAGTCGTCTGCATCGAACAAATCTTCTTCTGTGTATTTACCTTTACGACCGGTGTAAACACAATCTGTTGTTATGTGAAAACATTTAATACTTCTCTTTCCACAAACATTTGCAAGATTCCGTGGAAAGAGTGAGTTTATTTTCAAAACATTTTCAATCGTGTTTTTCGCAATTGTAGGTTTGATAACTCCAGCACAATTAATTACAACGTTAACTTTATCAAGATATTTTTCAAATTTGCTCATCGGGTCATTAGCTATATCAAATTCGTTGCGTGAAATTTCCACAACGGAGTAACCTTTCGATTTGAAATAAGAACTAACTGCAAAGCCGAGCATTCCAGTTGAACCCACGACTAAAACTTTTTCCATTTTTACCTCTCTTCTATTTTCCAGATATCCCAATAATGCGCATCGTATCTAAAATCATCATTGAGACTATCTTTTAATTCCGATGTGGAGAAAAAAATAATTTTAGAATCTTCCGTTAATGACATAAATCCATTTGCAAATCCGGACGGAATGAAAAGCACGGACGGATTTTTTTCACTTAGTACAAAACGATTTATTCTGGCATCTTTCGAAGGTTTTTCCCAATTATCGATCTTAACTGCACCGATTATAGCGGAACCTTTAACAACCATAACATATTTTGCTTCTTTTTTATGCGCATGCCAAGCACGAACAAAACCTTGTTTGTGATTTTCTACGGCATAAAATCTCTTCACATCTTCAAAGTTAAAATCGTTTACAAAACTAACTGTTCCTCTGTCATCAACGGATAACCCGCCTTTAAGAAGCAACGGCTCTGAGTCCATGTTCAACTCCTTCCATTTCTTTTAAGTATGCTTGATTAGAGTAACGCGGACTGTTTAAATTTTTGATGCGGCGTGTTTCCACCAAAAATTTCAATCCATCAATTCCTTCATCAATCGAGTGAATTGATTTAAAACCAAAAACTTTATTCGCCTTTTCGCTTGTCACACGGTAGTTGCGTGTATCCTGAAAAGGCATATCTGTTTCTTCGATTATTATATCTGGGAAATGCATTCTGACTTGATATGCCAGATCTCTAATACGAACATTCTGGCGGTGAAGATTAAAAACCCCGGTATGGGATGATTCTAAGTTCATTGTTACCGCGCGTGCTACATCTTTTACATGAAGCAGAGGACGGAATTGATCGCCTCCGAATACGCTTATTTTACCTACTGTAAATGCCTTAACAGTAAGAATATTTACAACTAAATCAAGGCGGATGCGGGAATAAAGATCTCCAACGCCGAATAATGTACCGAGTCTAAAAATTATTGCGTCTTTATCACGTAAATATTCCTCTGCTTTCAATTTTGTTGATGCATATAATGAAAGCGGGTTTTTAGGTGAAAGTTCATCCAACTCTTTATCTTGAGCACCATAAACCGAGCATGTTGACATAAAAATTATTCTTTTGTCAAAATTTTGCGCTAACCATTTAACTGCTTCTTGATTGACTGCAATTGTTAAATCTGGATTTAATTGGCATGCGCCGTCACCTACAATTGCAGCAAGCCATACAACAACGTCAGCCCATTTAAGATGAGGAAGAAGTGCTTCTGTATCTAAAATATCTCCGTAGACAAAATCAATTTCTTTACGGTAAGAGTCCTCGTATAAAAGTTTATCATAGACACGAACATTATAGCTCGCATCTTTAATCATGTCGGTAATAGTTCCACCGACATATCCGGCTCCGCCCACAACTAATACATTTTTCATTTATAGTTCCCTTTTAAGAATGTTTATAATTTTTTCCGAGGTTTTCCCGTCCCCCAGCCATTTAAGTTGCTTTTTCGAAACCGAGTATGAGTTGAAAAATGATACTGTTTCAGAAATCATTTTATTAATTGACCGATCTTCTCCAACCATAATACTGTTTCCAAACTCAACGGACTCTGGACGCTCCGTAAACTTGCGTGGAATTACTACCGGTACACCGAGAAGCGGACATTCTTCCTGACTTGTTCCGGAATCCGAAACTATTCCAAACGCGCTATACTGCAACTGTAAATATTTTAGAAATCCATAAGGTCCTACCAGAGTAATATTTTTTTTGTCGCCCAAAAGATTGTATTGATTAATTAGTTTAACACCCCGGTTAAATTTTACAAGACGAACCTCCAAACCAAGTTTTTCGCCAAGTTTGTTTAGGTACATGAGAATATGGTTGTATTGTTTTACGTCTTTTAAGTTTTCGTTCCGGTGAATGTCTGCAACAATATAATCTTTGGAGCGGTGGCCTGTGGGCATGTATTCTTTTACTACTTCAACAATTGTGTTTCCAACAACAAAAATTTTATTAGCCTCTTTGTTTTCGGCAATTAATCTTTCTTTATATCGTTGTGTATAAACAAAAACAAGATCTGATACGTAATCGCAAATTACTCTGTTAACTTCTTCTGGCATTCGTCTATCGTAAGATCTCATGCCTCCTTCGATGTGACCAATTTTATATCCTTCTTTAAAAAGTGGTGCGCTTACTATCGCTGAGTTTGAATCCCCCAAGAAAAGTATAATGCTTGGATCAATCTTTTTTCTTTTTAGTAGATAGATTACTTCTTTGGACAAATATGATAATTGCTCATAATGGTTCTTACTGTTTTTCCCGGTAGATAATGTAAAATCCGGTTTACGAATCTTCAATTCATTAAAAAAAATTTTGCTTAGCTCATCATCGTAATGCTGACCGGTGTGAATCATTATATGTTCAAAGTTATTATCTAATTGTTCAAATACTTTGCTCATTCTTATGAAGTCGGGACGGATACCAGTAATTGTGACAACCTTCATTTCATTCCATATTGTTAATAAGTATCCTAAAAGGACAATAACTATACCACTGAGAAAGTTGGATTTTTAAGACTAATAGATTTTTGTTTTGGTGTTTATTTACCGATTGGCTAATAATAGCCATGCGGAAATGGGGTTATTTTAGAAAGTCTAAATCTGAAGTGGCTACGTTAATTTTTTCTTCGGCTTCTTTCATTAGGGAGCGTTCTAATTCTTCTTTCTGAACTTTAAGTTCTTCTGCCCGTTTGTGGTGCTGAACAATACTGTTATTAAAATTATCACACATAACTTTTTCTTTTTGAAGAGAAGATTCTCTTAAATCAGAAATTAACCGTTCCTTTTCAATTTTCAGATAATTCATTTTTCTTAGTAATTTTTGGCGCACATCGGAACGTTCTACCAAAATAACACCAGCCATTATTGTAGAGATAACCGCACCTAGGACAAAACTAATAGCACCCCACTTGGAACCGGTGATGAGAACAAAAGTGAACATTGAGTTAAACTCGGAAGTATCGGAAACAGTCTTGTTAGAATAACCGGCGATTCCGCCAATGAAAAAAACCACAAAAGCAATAATGATATTATAAGTCATGTTGTTGGATAATGACACACGCGGATTGAAACGGTCAACATTTTGCAAATCATTAATTTTCTGTTCTAGAGAACGTGTTTCAATATCAAAATTTTCATTTATATGCTGAATAGAGACGGATAGATTTTCTTTCGATTTCGATTTATATCTCTCGATCTCTTCCGTCAAATGCTTTTCTGCGCTCAAGCTTTCGTTAATGGAGTTATCAAACACAGATGCTTTTTCTCTAACTTCATTATAATATTTTTCTTTTATCTTTTGAATTAGAGATTCCACTAAAGCGTTAAATCTGTTTTGAAATTCGGGGTAAAGCGAATAGAGCAGTGTATTTGTGGAAGAGGAGTAGTTATGTAAAATCTTTTCTAAAAATGAGATTGATTTCTTAATCTCATCATCATAATAATCATCTAATTTTTTTATTTTGAAAGATTCCAGGCTGGCTTTGCAGGTTGTCAAGGTGGCAGCGTCATGAACACGGCTATCATTCAAGAAAGATTCAATTTTATCATAAGCTCTCGCAAATTCTTTCTCATGGAATATGCTGTAGATAAAAGCATTTCTGTAAAAATAACTGAACATCCCGGAATTATTTGTTTTGATTGCGAGGGTGAGCCGGTGAAGATCATAATTAAAAATTTCTTTTAGTAAAAAAATGCCGCCTTCTTCGTTTCCAAGAATAATTTCAGTCAATGCGCAATAAATTTTTGC
>JAKAMS010000282.1 GCA_021812745.1 Bacteroidota bacterium
CTTTTGCAAAATCATCTGCTTTGCTGTGGTCTGTTCCATGACAGACAGAGCAATCAACTTCGTTCTGTGAGTGTTTACTAATTTTCCAATCACTCACGATATTCGGAGTTACTTTAGTATGACAATCAGTACAACTTTTCTGAGCATATGTGTAACCCGATATAAAAAATCCAATCAATACAGCAACGACTAATTTTGGTTTCATAAATACCTCTTAAAAACGTTATTAAATATCTTAATAAGATCAATAATTCCGATTATAATTTACCTCTTTCTCAAAAAATTATCAATCAAAAAATACTTATTTAGAAAACTAATCTTTGTAACAGAATAATAGCGGAAAATTATAAATATGATTTTTGGTTATTTTGTAAGAAAAAATTGGCTGTAGTTAAAAGGTATATAATGGTTAAATTTCCGTTCGTGCAAAGAATAATAGTTGATAATTACTTATCTAATAAATAAGTTCGACTGCAAATAAAAACCGTTCATAAATTACTATGCTGTTATAAGTGGCGGTGTTTTTATCAGATCACCTTTATAAGGCGTCAATTGTTTTTGAATACGATAATTATTGCAATGCCTAATTTTTGTTTGAATTCACTTACCCATAAGAACTAACCGGAGTATTAATGACTGAACAAATCAAAGAGCGAGAGCAATGGGGCAGCCGTTTCGGCCTAATTCTGGCTGTCGCAGGTAACGCTATTGGTCTGGGAAATTTTCTTCGATTCCCAGTTCAGGCCGCATCTAATGGAGGCGGCGCTTTTATGATTCCCTATTTTATTTTTTTCTTGATTGTTGGAATTCCTCTTATGTGGATGGAATGGGGCATCGGCAGGCACGGTGGTAAATACGGGCACGGCAGCGCACCGGGTATGTTTGATGTATTGTGGAAAAATAGAATTGCAAAATACTTTGGCGCAATAGGATTGTTTGTCTCAACAATAATTCTGATTTACTACACATACATTGAATCGTGGACACTCGGATATAGTTTTCTTTCTATTACCAAAAGTTATTTCGGATTAGAAAATTTTGGAGAGATGAAATCTTTTCTTTATGGATATCAAGGAAGAGAGGCAACAACTTATTTCAACGGAATTACCGTCGCCTATATTTTCATGATCATCACGTTCGCAATAAATTTCTGGGTTTTATACAAAGGTATCTCCAAAGGAATAGAAAAACTTGCTAAGATTGCTATGCCGATGCTTTTTTTGTTCGCAATAATAATTGCGATTCGTGTAATTACGCTCGGCACTCCCGACCCAAGCATTCCCGGAAACTCCGTTAGCAGTGGATTCGGATTTATATGGAATCCCGATTTTTCAAAATTGGGAGATCCCAAAATTTGGTTAGCCGCCGCCGGACAGATATTTTTCACTCTCTCTGTCGGTATGGGAACAATACACGCTTATGCAAGTTATTTAAAACCAAAAGATGATATTGCGCTTTCAGCTTTAACAACGGCAACAACTAATGAATTCGCAGAAGTAATTCTTGGCGGTTCAATAGCAATTCCTATCGCGGTTGCGTTTTTCGGAGTTGCAACTACAACAGCAATGGCAAAAGGTGGGTCATTCGATTTAGGTTTTGCATCAATGCCCTTGGTATTTGAAAAAATTCCGTTCGGAGAAATTTTCGGTTTTCTCTGGTTCTTGCTTTTATTTTTTGCGGGAATTACATCCTCTGTTGCAATGGGGCAGCAAGTCATAGCGTTTCTCGAAGATGAATTTGGAATGAGCAGAAAGAAAGCCGTCCTTACTCTTGGATTTTTTGTCGTTTTATCAGTTCAGCTTGTTGTATTCTATCTGAAATTCGGATTCCTTGATGAGATGGATTATTGGGCAGGAACATTCGGATTAGTTGTTTTTGCGTTAGCTGAGACAATAATTTTTATGTGGATCTTTGGCGCTGAAAAAGCCTGGGCTGAGATGAACGAAGGAGGAGACATAAAAATTCCACGATTCTTCTTCTATATAATGAAATATGTTACACCATTGATGTTGTTTGTTGTTATGGTTTGGTGGTTGATAAATGATGCAATTCCTATTCTGTTATTAAAGGGAGTTAAGCAAGAAAACATAGCTTATATCTGGGGTTCCAGAATCTTTATGGTCGCAGCATTCTCCACATTCCTCTATTTAATTCACATTGCTTGGAAAAGGAAGAAGGTTAAAAATGGAATTTCAAACTAGCGGTATAATTTTTATGACGCTTGCTTTCTTGGGCATTAGCGGTCTGATGGCTTATTGTCTTTATAAGCTTCTGTTCAGCAAATCAAAAAAATAATCTTAAAAGAATTTTTATAATCTTACTAACCTCACGCAGATAATTTTCTGCTGAGGTTTTTTATAGTTAATTGTTATTAATTCCCGGCTGGATGGAATAAATAAAATTTCAAAGCATAAAAATAATCGGTGTACTTAAAACATATTGATAGGAGCTCCAAATTATGAGCAGTCAACTGTGGCAAAGAAAACCTGTAGAACACTTTGAAGCGGAAATGAAAGAGAGTAAACTCAAGCGTGTTCTCGGGAAATGGGGTTTAACTTCACTTGGTGTAGGAGCAATTATCGGCGCCGGAATTTTTGTTATGACCGGTGTAGGTGCTAAAGAATATGCCGGACCTGCATTGGCATTGTCCTTTGTAGTCGCTGGAATTGGCTGTACGTTTGCGGCATTATGTTATGCAGAATTCGCTTCCTTTCTTCCTGTTGAAGGATCGGCTTATGCATATGCGTATGCAACTATGGGTGAATTGCTTGCGTGGATAATAGGATGGGATCTAATTCTGGAATATGGAATGGCTGCATCCGCGGTGGCTGTGGGCTGGTCCGGGTATCTTGCAAAGTTTCTTCACTTGTTTAATGTCAAATTTCCAATATGGCTGATGAACGATTCTTTTACGGCAAGAGAAATGATAGCTTCGGCAACACAAAAAGGAACGATGGGCGATCTTGCAACTCAGTTCTCTTCCTTAACAATTCCAACTCTTTTCGGATTACATGTTGGTATTAACTTGCCGGCACTACTAATTGTTTGGATTCTTACGGCAATTCTAATTCGCGGAATTAAACAAGCGGCTAGCACAAACAATCTTATGGTTGCTATTAAAGTTCTGGTTGTTCTTTTCATTATTATTCTCGGTGCTCAGTATATAAATACTGCCAACTGGAGCCCTTTTATTCCGGATAGAGGTTCATATACAGATTCTCTTGGAGGATCGCATAGCGCTTACGGATTAATTGGAATTGTTGCCGGTGCGGCATATATATTCTTTGCTTATATCGGATTCGATACGGTATCAACTCATGCCGGTGAAGCGAAAAATCCACAGAAGGATGTTCCATTCGGAATCATTACTTCTCTGGTTGTCTGTACGATACTTTATATTCTTGTAGCTCTTGTATTAACAGGAATGGTTAATTATAAGGATATTGATATTACCGCTCCAATTGCTGCGGCATTCGGTTCTCTTGGATTAAAGTATGCGGTGTTCATCATTTCGGCTGCTGCGATTGCCGGTCTCACATCGGTTACAATAGTTATGCTTCTCGGTCAGTCGAGAGTTTTTTATGCAATCTCTAAAGACGGACTTCTTCCTAAAAAAACATTCGGCGAAGTTCATCCTAAATTCAGAACACCATGGAAATCAAACATTCTGATTGGAATAGTAGTTTCTCTTGTCTCCGCGTTCACGCCTATAGACTCCATTTCAAAAATGGTAAACATTGGAACACTCTTCGCGTTTGTAATTGTCAGTGCAGCAGTATGGATAATGCGAAAGAAAGAACCGGATAGACCGCGTCCTTTTAGGACTCCCGCGATTTGGTTTGTCGCTCCGATGGGGGTTTTATTTAATCTTGGTATGATGTTAACACTGGAGTGGCAGAATTGGGCCAGGCTATTTGGCTGGTTAGCAATCGGGTTGTTAATTTATTTCTTATACGGAAAGAAACACAGTGTAATGGCGCATAAACTTGCAGAGGAAAACGGAACACACTAAAGGATGAATCAATCAAATTGATTTAAATATATTCTTAAGAAGGGCTTTCGGATTAACGGAAGCCCTTTTTATTTTTACTCAATGCCATCCTAGTTTTTTCTTTTTACAAAATTAATTTCTTTCGGGTTATCGTTTTGTCGGCACACGATTTTTATTTATTTTTACGCCGCACCCATAGCTCAGTTGGTAGAGCATATGACTCTTAATCATCAGGTCGGGGGTTCGAGTCCCCCTGGGTGCACTCTTTTAGCTCGATTCTAGTCCAGA
>JAKAMS010000283.1 GCA_021812745.1 Bacteroidota bacterium
CGCAAAACGCCGCCGCCGCTCAACTCTTTTCTAAATCTAAAATTATTATCCGGCGCAAAATCAATATTGTATGAAGCTGAGATTGAAACAATTTTGCCCAGCATCTGTTTATCAATTAGTTCTTTTGCTTTTTGCACCAGGGGATGAAAACGGTGTAAATGATTTATTACGAGTATTACATTGTTTTCTTTACAGACTTGGACAATTTCCTCGGCTTGAGATGAATTTAACGCTATAGGACGTTCGCACAAAATATTTTTCCCGGCTTTTGCAGCTTTAAGAATTTGCCAATAGTGATCCGAATTTATGCTTGAGATGTAAACCGCTTTTATATCACTATTTAGAAAAGCGTCAAAATCATTATATGCATTTGGTGCGCCGAACTTATTTGCAATATTTTTTGCTCGAGTCAAATCGTGGCTGTACGCAGAAATTAATTTACTGCGTTGAGCTAATTGCAATGCAGGCAAAAATGAATTCTCTGCAAAGTTGCTGCATCCTGCTACTCCCCATTTTAATTTACGAGTAATCGCATCTGAAAATTTTAATCGTTTTGTTGGATTGATCATTTTGTTTAACTCAAATTTTTATTTTTTTCATGAGCATTTTCATTGGAGAAGAACTTTGCATAATATAAAAATGAATTGCAGGAACATTTTTGTTCAACAATTCTTCAACTTGTTTTGCAGTCCAGTTAACCCCAATTTCGTTTACATGCTCTGGTTTTGCAGCTTCAATTTCGTCGGCAAGCTCTTGCGGAATATCTATATAAAAATTTTTAGGCAAAGTTTTAATGTGCGCTTTAGATGTAATAATTTTTAATCCGGGAATGATTGGAGCGTTAATTCCTTCTTTGCGGCATAAATCAACATAATCAAAATATGCTTTATTATTATAGAACATCTGTGTAACAATGTATGAAGCACCCGCATCAACTTTTGCTTTTGTGTTTCTAACATCGGTTAAAAGATTTGGCGCTTCATAATGTTTTTCCGGGTAACCGCTGGTACCGACACAAAAATTCATCGGCTGCGCGTCCAACAATCCTTCTTCAAGATATTTTCCTTTATTGATTGAGTTGAGCTGTTTAATTAAATCAACCGCATATTCATTTATACTTCTGCCAAACTTAATTGGCTTTTTATATTCGCTGTCATCACCGCGGATTGCAAGAACATTGTCTATTCCCAAATAATGCAGTTCGATCAGGAAATCTTCTGTCTCTTCGCGTGTAAAGCCTGTACATAAAACATGCGGTACAGCGTCAATGTTATATTTATTTTGAATGAGCGCGCATATTCCGAGTGTTCCCGGACGTTTGCGTTTAATTTTCATTTGCATTCCGCCCTCAGCAGTCTCTTCGTAAACAACTTCAGCGGCATGACTTGTAATATCAATAAAGGGCGGATTGTATTTTACAATATCTTCAAGGACTTGTAAAAGCTGTTTAATATTTCCGCCACGTTTGGGAGGAATAATTTCAAAACTTATTAATGTGTTTTTGGCTTTCTCAAGATGTTCAATAACTTTCATTGGTATCCATTTTGTTTGAAGCGAATTTAATATTTTTTCAATTAACTTCTTCTTTGATTAATAATTTATTCAGGCAAAAGCCGTAAAAGATGTTTTGAGGATTTAATGAACTCTTCCTCTTTCAATGGTAGTTTGATATACTTTCCAGTAAGCCACATTGAAGTCATATCTTTATAATGACTGCTCATAAAATGTTCCGACTCGCCAGTAGGCATTATATACTCAAGATGGTCGGGATCTGCAAAATCAAAAATGTAACGCATAGAAGGACCCAGAATATTTGAATAAGGTTCGGAACGATGCGGCTTTGTAAGATCGCGTGTTTGCTCATAGAGTTCCGAAAAAGAATATTCCGTATTAAAAATTGTTGTTCCGTCACCGCCTATGCTGAACGGTCCTATATTCACAATTTTATCGAGCAAAGGAGAAACATCATGAAACATATGTTTGAAAGTAACTTTATGAACATCTCCCCATTGCCAGTTCTTTATTTCCATTCCGTAATCGTTTTCAAGATCAGAAAGTGCGTCAACTAAACTTTTTCTTATTATGAAGTCTCGTGTTTCAACCTGGCTTGTCCGAATGTCATCGAAAAAAGAAGAATTATTTTCTTCCAGCATCTTGGGAATAATACGGTACGGAACATTGGCTATAAAAACATATTCTTTAAGAAGATCGTCCCCCATTTCATCTTCAAATATATTTTTGATGAGATATTGAAAGAAGCGTGTGTAGATTGTTGGTACTTGACTTCCCGCGTCCATATCAAAATTCCAATTCTTAAAAAGCTCAAGCGTAAGCAGCAGATTCTTATCCGTAACCTTTACGCTATCAAATGCAGAAGTTATATAAGGTGTAAGTTTCTTTGCGTAAGGAGAAACAAAATCATTCTGATATTTTTCAAAATCATCTTTAGACTGAATTGGTTTTGAATTAAGTAATTGGGTAATTCTTTCTATTCGTGATGACGGTTCCCAAATATTAGAAATATGATACTTGAAATTCTGAATAGTCTTATTATTTGCCGAGGCAATAAAATTTTGCGGCGGATTAAATAGCTTCGGCATCTCTTCATAAGGAACAAATCCTTTCCAATCATTTGCATCTGTAGTGCCGTCATTAATCAATGTTGAACTGTTGGAAGCCCGTATTGGCAATTTTGCCGCGCATATGTATCCAATATTTCCATCTTTATCACCGTAGACAAAATTTTGCCCCGGTACTGTAAAGTAACGAACCGCATTTTGGAATTCATTCCAATTTTTTGATTTATTGATTGACACTGCTGCAAACATTTCATCACTAAATTCTTGTCCGGTCCATCTCATGCTCATTTGCTCTGTCTTTACTCCAGTATTCGGGTACATTACTCTGAACGGATGAATATCAGTTATTATTGGTCCGCGGTGTGTCCGTTTAATTTCATATATAACGCTCGAAGAATTTTTGACGTGAATTGTGTCTTTCTGAATAGCGAGAGGTTTCCAAGTTCCATTCAGAAAATAATTTTTTCCGGTTGAATCAATTTTCTCTACATAAAAATCCGCATCATCTGCCATAACATTTGTCATAGCCCACGCTATATTTTGGTTTTTCCCAATAACAATTGCAGGCAAACCGGGAATTGTAAAACCTTCAGCGTTCCAATCGTTGCTTCGAATCATTGCCAAGAACCACCTTCCCGGCGCTGTGTATGCAAGATGAGGATCGTTCGCAATGATCGGTTTTCCGGATGCTGACATTTTACCATTAACAACCCAGTTGTTTGAACCTATATGCGTACCAACGAAACCTGTTAAATTTCTGAATTGCTGATCTACTTTCATTAAGTCATTAGATATAGCAGCAAAACTTTTAATATCAGATGGAATGATTGTCGGCGAGTTCTCCGGAAAATCCGGCAATAATTCTTTTGCTTTTTCGCTTCCAAATTTTTGAACTAGTTGAGAGAAGGTAAGATCTGTCCACCAGCTTATATTTAATTCCCACCCCATAAGTTTTGCAATGATCAAACTGTGTTCCGGCTTCCAAGGATAAGGATCGTAACCGAGCACATCAAACTCAACCGGATAATTTCCTTTAGCTTCTTTTAAAAAAGCATTTACTCCTTTTGAATAAGCTTCCAATATTTTTTTAGAGACCGGATTCAGTTTATCATAATTCTCTTTTACATTTTTGTAAATGCCGGCAGTTCTAAACATTTGATCAATTGGAATTGTCTTGGCGCCAAAGACTTCGCTAAGACGTCCTTCGCCAGCTCTGCGGGCAATATCCATCTGAAACAACCGCTCCTGAGCATGAACATAACCAAGAGCAAATGCCGCGTCTTCATCGTTTCCGGCGGTAATCATTGGAACAGCGTATGCATCGCGGTAAATTTTTACGTTAGCTTGTAATCCTTTAACTCTTTTCTCTCCTTCATACTGAGGCAAAGATTTTTTAAGCATGAAATACGAGAGAGAAAAAATCACAAGTATTAAAACTGTCAATGATGCTAAAATGCTTATTAATATTTTTTTCCAACTGTTCATTATCTTTTTCCAGGAATTGCTTTCTAAATTTAATGAATAATTGATTTGCTGAATAACAAAATATTTGATAAATAAGCCGTGACAATTCTAAGCAACTCCTAATTATATGGTAAAACTATGAATGAAATCTTGGTCATCCTTCTAATCGCAACTCTAGCTTCGGTTATATTTTTCTTTTTTATAATTAACAAAAAACTATCAGGCGAAGG
>JAKAMS010000284.1 GCA_021812745.1 Bacteroidota bacterium
TCAGATAATGATCAAGATTAAAAGCAAGTTCAAAAGCCGGACCGCCGCGGACAGCCGAATTATCTTTTGGATTTCCGCCAAATCCTAATGCAATTGTTCCTTTGTTTTGTTCAACTAATTCTTCAATCCTTTTTTGAATCTCTAATGATGTTTCCGGTTTACCGCAAATTGAAAGCGTGTTCTCAATTCCGCTATGCTGCACCTTATCTGCGCCAATTGCAATTATTAGATAGTCATACTCCAGTGTTTGAGCCTTTAATTCGATTTTATTCTGATTTGAAATTACGGCAGTTAATTCATCAACAAAAAAATTAAAGCCATGCGCTTGCGCAATGTTCAAGAGAGGAATTTTTACATTTTCGAAGGGAATACTTTTGGTTGGTATCCAGATAGAAATTGGATATAAGAAAAAATAATCTCTGTTAGAGATTAGAGTTACATCAAAGATTTTTTTCTTACTCAACTCAATTGCTGCTTGCACTCCAGCAAAGCCGCCGCCAAGAATAATTACTTTTTTCATCTTATCTGCCAAGTTTAGTTGTTTGAAATATGCGAGAGCAAAGCAAGGAAGTGAGAAGTTATAAATAAAAATTACAAGAGATTCACGCTGCCAAGTCTAATTTTCTCTTTACTAGGCATGGTCACAAATTTTAGAATTGTAATTATAAATATCATCTACATTCCTTTAGAATAAGATGAATGAGAGTATAAAACGATTCTATAAAAAGAAAATTTTAGTAAAAATAATAACGACAATAATGCCAATAACGTTTAATATGAATCCGGCCTTAACCATGTCCCACACTTTAAGTCTTTGACTGCTGAAAACAATAGCGTTAGGCGGAGTACCCACAGGCAACATAAACGCTAATGAGACAGAAAATGTGGCGGGCACCATAATTATAAGCGGGTTAATACCGATCTCCTTAGATAATGAAGCAAGAAGCGGAAGCATAATAGTAGTCTGCGCAGAGTTTGATGTTAACTCGCTAGAGAATACTACAATAGTACAAATTATAGCCACTAATGCTAACGGAGAAATATTCTTAAACATCAAAAATTCTTGCCCGATTAATTTTGATAAACCACTTTGGACAAAACCCTCTGCAAGAGCAAATCCCCCGCCGAATAAGAGAACAATATCCCAGGGAATCTTTGGAAGATCATCATGATCTAAAAGGAATTTATGTTTATTTTCAAATGAACCGCAGGGAATAAGAAAAAGAAGCAATGCCATTGTAACGGCAACTGTGCTGTCTTCTATAAAAGCAGCCGAAGAAAACAAGTTTGACCAGCCCGGAATCTTCAATGATCCCAATTCTAAATCGCTTCTGAAAATCCACAAAAAAGAAGTTATCACAAAAACAATCATAACAGCTTTTTCTTCATACGTCATCTTTCCTAATTTTATCTTTTCTTCATGTATGATTTTTCTATCCAACACAAGTTTTTTATCGGACTTGAAAACAATTTTTGTAAGAACGATCCAGGCGATGATCATCATTACAACGGCAAGCGGAACGCCGAAAACCATCCACTCGCCGAATTTCATTAACGGGCTATTAGGAAAATTAATTTTGTACATTCTTAGAAAAATTAAATTCGGAGGTGTTCCTATGAGCGTTGCAATACCGCCTATTGTGCTTGAATAAGCTATTGCAATCATTAGTGCCTTTGAAAAATTTGAACTGTTCTCTTTACCAAACTCTTTTTCAACTTTATAAATTATAGAAAGACCAATCGGCAAGACCATCAAACATGTTGCGGTATTTGAAATCCACATTGAAATAAACCCTGCGGCAGCCATAAAACCAAAAATAATTTTTGAAGGACTGCTGCCGAAAAAGAGAATAACACTCAGCGCAATGCGTTTGTGAAGATTCCATTTTTCCATAGCCACTGCAATTACAAATCCGCCAATAAAAAGAAAGATGGTAGTATTCATATACTGTTCCGCAGTGGATGCAGAAGAAAGGACACCGATAGTAGGAAATAAAATTAAAGGGACTAAAGATGTAACCGCGAGCGGGACCGATTCGAAAATCCACCAAGTTGCCATTAGTGAAGCGACAGCAGCAACTAATTTTGCGTTATGAAATTCCGAACCGAAATCAACAAAGAACCATACGAATATAAATAAGCCGATTCCAAGAAAAAAACCGAGACTCTTAACATGAAAGGAATTTAATTTCAACCGACCTCCCTTTTTGTGTTCAATACTTGAGTGCTGCAATTAAATCATATTCAAGTTCTTCTTCACAAAAGAATGCTTCTCCGTAATCTTTGCCGATTTTAAATCCAAAAGATTTTGCGCGGGCTTCAATAAATTTTAAAAAGTTGGGCTGACTTATAAATGTTTCCGGTTCAAGACTTTCCGGATTATGAAACTGAGTTTCGTAAGCAAGAATTGATTTCATTTTAGAGTCGAAGAAGCCGCTGATATCTGCAATGAATGTCGGCTTGAATTCGTAAGTCTGCATGTAATAAAATAATTTTTGAGGACGGAACGTTGGTTGAATCCGGTTATTCTCTTCTGTACTAATTTTGGGCAGTCCGGTAAAAAACATTGCTTCTTTTACAAGTTGAGAAGTGCCGATATGATCCGGATGGCGGTCGTTGAAGTAAGGTGCAAAAATTATCTTCGGCTGATATTTGCGGATCTTAGAAATTATTTTTTTCAGGTATTCTTCATTGGATTTAAGCGAGCCGTCTTTGAATTCTAAATTCTCTCTATGAGAGATCTTCAAAATTTCGCCTGCGTTTTGCGCTTCTTTCATTCTTATTTCCGCCGAACCGCGTGTTCCAAGTTCGCCTCTGCTTAAATCTACAATTCCAACTTTTAATCCGGTGCTTGTTAGCTTTGCAATTGTTCCACCCATCGAAAGTTCCGCGTCATCAGGGTGAGCCGCAAAAACCAAAACATCAAGAATCATTCTGCCCTCGAGAAGTGTTCGATTTATTCTGTTTCAATATGAAGAATAATTATTAGAAAGTAAAATACTAACCTATATCTTGAAAATAATTATATTCGCCTCAGTAAAATCAAGCTAAAACCAAATGGATCAGAAATACGAAGCGGTCATCGGTTTGGAAGTTCATGCTCAGCTGCTAACCAATACAAAAATTTTCTGCGGCTGCTCAACAAAATTCAACTCCGCACCAAATACAAATGTATGTCCCGTATGTCTCGGTCATCCGGGTGTTTTGCCCGTTATGAATAAAAAAGTTGTTGAGTTTACAGTATTAATGGGACTGGCTACAAATTGTGTTATAAAGGAACGCTCGGTTTTCGCACGCAAAAATTATTTCTATCCGGACCTTCCAAAGGGATACCAGATTTCTCAATATGAAGAGCCGATATGCGAGCATGGTAAAATCACAATTGAATTGAAAGACGGTTTAAAAAGAAATATCGGATTAACCAGAATTCACATGGAAGAAGACGCCGGTAAATCCATTCACGATCAAGGATTTGATACGTTGATTGATGTTAACCGGTGCGGCACACCCTTAATGGAAATTGTAAGCGAACCGGATATTCGTTCGGCGGAAGAAGCATATCTATATTTAACTAAATTAAAACAGATCGTAACTTATCTCGGAATTTGCGACGGCAATATGGAAGAAGGTTCTCTTAGGTGCGATGCTAACATTTCCATCCGCTTAAAAGGTGAAACAAAACTTGGAACGAAGACAGAAGTGAAGAATATGAACTCATTCCGGAACGTACAGAGAGCCATTGAGTTCGAGATAGAAAGACAGATTGACATTTTGGAAGACGGCGGAAGAATTGTGCAAGAGACTCTTTTATGGAATGCCGATCAGAATAAAGTTTTGCCGATGCGCAGCAAGGAAGAAGCGCATGACTACCGCTATTTTCCGGATCCCGATTTGTTGCCCGTTATTGTTGATCAAAAATGGCAGGCAGAAATTTCTAATTTGATGCCGGAATTACCCGAAAAAAGAAGAGACCGTTTTATTGAACAATATTCACTTCCAAGATATGATGCGGATATTTTAACTTACTCGCGGGATCTTGCAGACTATTATGAAAAAGTTTTGACGGTTACCAATGATTATAAATCGGCAAGCAATTGGGTTATGACAGACGTTCTTAAAATTATCAATGATCAGAAAATTACTGTTGCTCAATTTCCGGTTTCCGCTGAAAATCTTGGCAAATTGATTATGATGATTAATGAAAATATTATAAGCGGAAAAATTGCTAAAGAAATTTTTCCCGAAATGCTTAAAGCCAATCAAGATCCGAAT
>JAKAMS010000285.1 GCA_021812745.1 Bacteroidota bacterium
TGTAACCGCGGTTAAAAACAGCATCAATTAAAAATGTGTGGTTTTCTTTTCCCGGACTGCTTACGATAGCTTTAGAAATCATCTTAAAATTCATCGGAAAGCCGAATACATAAACAAAACTTCCCCACTCAAGTTCGCTTGATTTTCCCCACGGATATTTGAAAACCGGCATAGAGATTGTTTCATTATAAATAAAATGTCTTCCTAGTAAAGCAATGTCTTTGGCTTTGTCAATTAGGATAATATCTACTTCACCATTATCCGGAAAATCCGGAATGTAATTTGTCTGTTTTGTTTTTATTGAAACACTTTGAATGAATTGTGAAAATGATCCATCGGGATTAATAAAATGTGTAATAATTGTATCCGGGAAGGAGACAATATGAGCAACTGTTAGGAGAGCAACTGTTCCTTGATCTTCGGAAATTACAGTCGAAGTTCCGGAAGCCGTCCGGTTGAAATTAATTTGTTCAACAGCAGATTTACTCAAATTTATTTTACTTATCTCACTTGCTCTAAATTTACTAGACGCATCAAACACATAGCTTGTGTAAAACGCAATACTGTTTATAAGCCGGATTGAACCGCTGATCTCTTCCAGTTGTTGGGAAGAATTTCTGTAAGGGAATTCACTATCGTATTTACCGTCACGTAGTGTAGGATAAATGCTGTCGTAAAGAGACGAAGAAGAACACGAAAGAGTTGTAAATAAAAGTACAACTGCAAATAAAATTGTGAAGCAGATCTTCTTGATCATATACTCACCTATGCGGTTGTTTGTTCTCTACTAAATCTAATTGAAAAAAAACGATAAGGAAAGGGGTAAACTTTTATCCTTTTAATCTCTTGGTCAAATTTCCAACTGCGCGTTATGTTAATCCTGCATGCTTCTGACAGAATCTATGTTGATAACTCCATTTCGGCTATTGGTGAATACTATAAATTTTTCATCCACGCGCTGCGAAGAGCCAGCTGTTCGTCTGTAGCATTTTCCAAAACTTTGAATTGATGTTTCAATGTTCTTGGCTGCATAACCACTTTTACGTCCCTTTGTTCGCCTTTTCTATCAACGGTAATTACAAAAGAATCACCAACTTTCATTTTGCCAATAAAACTAAATTTTGCTTGAGCGTTTTGAAGTGTAACTTCTTCACCGTTTAATTTTATAATAAAGTCACCGGGCGCAACGCTTTCGCTAGTCTGATTGTCAACTTTTGTTACAATGAGCTTATTGTCTTTCACGCCGATTCCAAAACCAAGAGCAATTTTAGAACTATCAACGCCGGCAATTTCTGTGTATTCTATTCCAAGCTTTCCAAAATATTCTGCAATCGGAAGTTTTTCCGTTCCTTTAATGTATTTATTTATAAAGTCAGCAATCTCTGGATAAGTCCTGTTCACGAATTCATTGAAAAAATCTTTTTCGCTGAACGCTTTATTCATTCCGTAATCTTTGTAAAGTTGATTTATAACTTCCCGTAATCCTTTTGTTCCGTGAGAAAGTTCAAGTATTCTTATGTCTAAAAGAGTTCCTACAAGCGCGCCTTTCATATAAATATTCGGATACTGATCCTGGCGTTCCGTTGAATGGAGAGACAAATCTACAAGAGAGATATTGGGATCATAATTATCGTTTTGAAAAAGTTTCTGTTTTATCTCGGCGAGGTAATCATCAAGCGGCATTAAATAATCCCTCAGTTGAATAATGTCCGCAGCCCATTCTGTAATTCCTTCATACAGCCAAATGTGTTGAGACATGGTCGGTTTTTCAAAATTGAAGTTTCCAACTAATTCGCTGTGAATGTTGAGAGGAGTTATCACATGGTAGAATTCATGAGCGGCAGTAGAACGAATCTCTTTTGCAAAATTTCCTTCAAGCTCATTCTCGGTAAAAATATATTCCGAGCTGAAATTATGTTCCCATGCACCGGCAGAAAAGTTTTCGAAATGGAAAAGAAAAGTATATTTGTTAACTGGCAATCCCTCTGTAAACTGGCTGGTAGCGCTCAACATATCTTCCAGCAGAAGCAAAATTTGATCGGAATTTATCTTTCCGGTTTTTGAATAAGTATAAACATCAACCGTAGTGTTTTCAATTTTTGTTGATGTCTTTGTAAGATTACCAAGAAGAATGGGGGAGTCAACAACATAATCATAATCTGGGGCATCGTAGAAACCATCTTTATCTTTATTCAACGCCGTTCCAACAAGCCACTCATTAGGATATTCCAATTTAATCTTGATGGGAGTTTTCTGCATTCCGTGAAAATATCCAAACACACACTGCCCGTTGATTAACACATTGTCTTCTTCGATAGTAGTTCCGCACATAGGATAAATTGAATTTTCTTTTACCGGATTATCCCATGTGTCCGCAACAGTATAAACGATCTTGGCTGTTTTTAACGGGTCTTCCAACTCCCATTGATTTGTTGAAATTTGCTTTGCGCCAAGTTCAATCCCGCCTGTATCAAATGCTTTGAATGAACGGACGTATCTTCCAACATCCATAGTTTGATAAGTGCCCGGCGCGGTTGAAGCGAATTGATAAATTTTGTTCTGCTCAGAAAGTTTTTCGGGCAGTAATGTTACTTTGAAAAGATCGTCTGCTCTGTCGTTTAAATTGATGTAGAATTTTTGCTGTGCAGATACGGAAATAAATTGTGTGAAAAGAATAACAAGGGCAAAAACAGAGAGACGAAATTTACTTTTCATTACAAACTGTCCTTTCGTTTTAATTGACTGCCCATTGAGACGGTCGGTTATCAAAAGAGTTCTGCATTTGCCTTTGTTAAAAAATATTTAAGCCGACTCAAATCTTATCTTTTCTCAAACAACAGCTCGGTAAAAATAAAATCCGGTGAATTAGGAACTTCAAACGTCATCTGCTTAACACCGCCTTTGAAGTTCATATCGAATTTAACGTAGCCGCGTGTTAAGAATTCATCTTCCCAGTCTATCTGGAATGTATCGTATTGGTAATGTTTAAGTTCTCCGCGGAAGGTTGGTGTTGGAATAAAGTGCAAATATAATTTCCCGTCTTTTAATGAAACGGTTGCATCTCCGTACATTTTATCTTCGTAGGTGCCGCAATATTTTTCTAATGGTAATGACGGTTTTGAATCTTTAACTCGAATTTCTTCTCTACGGCTTATCTCTTTCTCAAATCCAGCTTTGCGTTTTGCATAACCATCAAGCGCTATTTTTTCATAATCTTTCGGCTCAACGTTTGTCATTACATCTAAAATATAATTATTAACCGCGCCAACCATTCCAACTTCTAAATTGCTCAGCAGAACAAATCCAAAATTATCTTCAGGCACAAGTGTAACCTGAGAAACCATTCCCGGCATACCTCCGCCGTGACTCAAAGTTTTTTTGCCATTTTTGTAATTTATGCCCCAACCTAATCCATAATTTCCAATTCCTATTGCAGTCTGGTTCAACCACATTTCCATTGACTGCCGATCACTGAAAATCTTTTGTTTGTTGTAAGTTCCTTTGCCTAATTGCAAACGAATCCATTGTGCCATTTCAATTGCGCTTGAATTTAAACCGAGTGCGCCGTGTGCATTATCCTGCTGAACATCGCTGTAAATTTTCATTGTGCCGTCTTTTTCGTAGTGGGCTTTTGCGGCATTGCTGTCCTTGTTGAACAAAGCATAACTGGTATTTGTATGATTCATTCCAAGCGGATTTAAAATATGAGCACGGACGTAATCTGCCCACGTTGTGTCAGTTATTGCTTTAATAATTTCTGCTGCTGTTATGAACATGATGTTTTGATATCCGTACCTGCTGCGGAAACTTGACGTTGGTTTTAAAAATCGTGCACGACTAATAACTTCTTTTCGGTCATACGTTGAACTTAGCCAGAGAAAATCACCGCTAAATGTTGCAAGACCGCTTCGATGCGTAACAAGATCCCGCACCATCATCTCTTTAGTAACCCAAGGATCGTACATCTGAAAATTAGGCAGATATTTTGTAACCGGATCGTCCCACTTTAATTTGTCCGCATCAACCAAAGTTGCAAGAGACGCCGTTGTGAATGCTTTGCTGCATGATGCAATTACGAAAAGAGTATTCTCGTCAACCGGTTCGTTCTTTGTAATGTCCTTAACGCCGTATCCTTTTGCAAAGATCACCGAATCGTTTTTAACTATTGCAACTGAAAAGCCGGGCATTTTCCAATCTGCCATTG
>JAKAMS010000286.1 GCA_021812745.1 Bacteroidota bacterium
GTCTTCAAATCTAAATCCTTTGGAATATTCTTCCATCTTTCAGGAAGATTGAAAGGATATTTTCCTTCGAAGCCGTAAAATCTATCATACAATCCAAAGAATGTAGTTTTAATTGGCGCTATTGTTCCGTTGTATTCATTACCTTTCAAAACACCGTCGCTCAATCTCAAAGTTCTGTTTGCATCCGGTGTAACCGATGTCCCGTAAGTTTTATAGAGAATTTGTCCCAACAATCCGAACGCGATGTTCTCTGTGTCCATAATTTCTCTTTGCTGAGCTCTTAATGGTTCAATCTTATCATAAACTTTTGCGTAGTACTGAACAAACGGGTCGTTTAACGCTAAGATTTCTTCCGGTGTTTTTTTGAAAAGTTCTTGAACAGCCGCTTTACTGGTGAAAAGCGATTTAGCAATTAACTCTTTGGCTGCATCTTTACCTGCTTTTGCTTGATAAAATCTTGTAACATTCGCATCGTTCTTGCCAAGGTTCATTGTAATAAAATCAAGATCAATCTCTAATTTTGCTTCTTCAAGAAGATTATCAAAATTATCAGGATATAAATTATCATTGAATCCAGGCGTCATAGCGCCGCCTCTTCTTCCGCCGCCAAAACGTGCCGCTCTTTGGCTTTGTTCTTCTGCTAATTCTTTCTTTTTCTCTTCAGGCAACATTTGATATTTAGCGTAAGCAACCAATTCATTAGCAATCATCATATAGCGTGAGGAATATTGTCTGTTTGGCGCAAAGGCAGCTAACTTAGGTTCAACGTTTCTCAATTCTTCGCGTGTGGTTTCAATTGTCTTCCAAACATGTCCATATTGTTTGTTTAATTCCGGATTGCTGAAAACTACTTTTTGAAGTTTCTTTTCAAAATCTTTTTTACGTGCAATCAAATAAGGATCATTTAAAGCTTTGTATGTGTTAACAGTATTTTTCCAGCCGTTACTAAATGCAAGGCGCATTGCTTCATACGCCGCGGCGTTTTTTGGATTAACCGATTTTAATTGATCGAGGCGATTGTAAACATTATCAGATTCGAAAGCGCTGTTACGGTATGTAATATCTCTCAAGTATTCAAGTTGAGCAACAGTTCTTAATCTGTTTGTAGAGCCCGGATTACCTACAGTAAAAACAAGTTCACCGTCAGATGCGCCGTTCGCGCTCCATTTGAAATAATGCTCTGATTTAATCGGTTTGCCGTCATCACCATAAATTCTTAAGAAAGTGCAATCCAGATCGTAACGTGGATAAGTAAAATTATCTGGGTCTCCGCCGTAAGATGCAATTTGTTCTTCCGGCTGAAACACTAAACGAATATCGGTATAAGTTTTGAAACCTTGAACGAAGAATAAACTTCCGTTGTAGTATGAAACAACATCGCATTTTAATTTTGTTTCTGCTTCATATTGTTTTTTTAATTCTTCCATTTTGGTATTTCTTAAATCAATCTTTTCCTGTTCATTTTTACCTTTTTCTAAAGCAGCCAACACTTCTTTTGTAACATCTTTCAACATAACTAATTGTTCTGCGGTATAATTTGGCACCTTTCTCTCATCAGCCAAGGTTGGGGCAAAGAAAGCTGTACTTGCAAGATCTTCTCCCTCTTTTTGAACTTGTCTTCTTGTTCCGCGCGAACAATGATTATTCGTCATTATCAGTCCGTCTTCGGAAACAAATGAAGCTGTACATCCGGGAATTCTAAGCGCAGATAAACGAACATCGTCGAACCATTCCTGTGTTGCTTTGAATCCGTATGTTTTTTCTAAATAATCGAAAGGAGGAAATTCAAAAGTCCACATCTTTCCCGTATCAAGTTTTTGTGATTTGACAGTATCCTGATTGATAGTTTGTGCATTAAACTGAAACGCAAAAACAACAATCAATAAGAGTGATAATGTTAAATATCTCTTAGCATCTAAAAAGTTTTTCATAAACCACCTGTATGTTAATTGTTGAATAACTATAAAGCTGTCCAAAAAATAAGATAGCAGTTGTTGCCAACCAATTAAGTTGTAGGAGCGAATTGTTAAATTTTGTTAAAAAAAAAGCCCTCTTAATCGAGGGCTTCAATAAAAATTATTTTCTTAATTCATCGGGTATTTTTCCCGTCTTCAACTCTTCCGCAACTCTTTTTGCACCAAGTAAATCTTGAAGAATCTCAAGAATTCCTTGTGATGCAACAGAGACAGCTCTGTTTGCTTCAGTTGTGTAGATAAAGTTGCCTGCCAAACTTTCCATGTTACCATCGAATACAGCGCCAACAACTTCTGCTTTTGTATTGATTATCGCACTGCCTGAATTTCCGCCGATAATATCGTTTGTACTGATGAAATTATACGGTGTGCTTAGATCGAAATCCGGATTTAGTTTTGTCCATCTTGCAGGAAGATCCCAAGGATATTGTTTCTTGTGAGAATAATATCTGTTATATAATCCGTAGAAAGTTGTAATCGTAGGAGCGATTGTTCCGTTGTAATGGTAACTCTTCATAACACCATCGCTAATACGTAAAGTAAATGTTGCATCCGGCGGTATTGATGTTCCGTAAACCGCATATAATACTTGTCCTAATTGACTTTCCAAAGCTTGTTCCGTTTCATTAATTTCTTTTGACTTAGCGGCGAATTCTTTGGCTTTGTCTTGTGTGTTAAGTACATAATAGATAAACGGATCGTGGGAATTCATAATTGCATCGGCACCACTTTTTGCAAGTTCAATAACTTTATCTTTTGTAGTAAGAGATGAATTTTTCAAAGAGTAATCTGCAGCAGCTTTGCCGCCGAATCCGTTGAACATTTTCTTAACCAACGCGTTCTCGTTGCCAAGATTCATAATAATATAATCAGCCATCATTGCTGTTAGTTTACTATTCATACTTTCATTTACTTTTTCCGGGAATAAGCCGTTAATCGTAGCTTCTAACTGATCAGCTTTGTAGTCGGGACTTCTATCAGCTTCCGGCTTTTTAAGATTGTTTGCAAGTTCAATAACTTTTCTGGCAATAGATAAATAGACTGGTACAAATCGCGGATTAATACTGTATACCGCCGCCTCGAAGGCAAATTTTCTTGCTTCATTTCTTGTTTGTTCTATTCCTTCCCAAAGATGACCGTATTTCTTATTGAGTTCCGGACTTGCAGCAACTGCATCTTTAAGTTTTTTCTCAAAATCTTTCTTGCGAGCCATGAATAGCGGATCTTGTAAACCGGCAAGAACACCGGTGAAAACTTTTGCGCTGTTGCCAATAAAAAATTGCTGTCCTCTATATTCATCCGCTTTAACCGGTTCTTTAGCAATCAATTCATCATAAATTGAGAATAGACGATTATAGAGAAAAGCAGCATTTTTATAAACAACATCTCTGTAATATTCAAGTTGTGCAACTGTTTTTAATCTTTGTGTTGAACCTGGATTACCAACAACAAATAAAAGTTCATTTTCCTGTGCACCGTTTTGACTGAATTTGTAAAAATTTTCTGTCTTCATTGGTTTTCCGTCTTCATCATAAGCGCGGAGAAAAGCAAAGTCTGCATCATACCGCGGATATGTAAAGTTATCCGGATCGCCGCCATATAAACCTACTACTCTTTCATTTGAATAAACTAAACGAATATCCTTGTAAGTTTTATATCCATATAAAGAAAATTTACTTCCGTTATATAAAGGTGTAACCTTGCAATTTAATCCGGTGTCTTTATTATACTTTGCTTCTAATTCCTTAATAGCATTATTTCTTTTTTCAATTTTTTCTGCGTCAGTCTTGCCTGAATTAAAAGCTTCCATAACAGGAGCGGTTACATCTTCAATAAGAACTAGCTGTTCAACATAAGTCGGGGCTTTTCTTTCATCAGCTAAAGTTGGTGCGAAGAAACCATTCTTAGGAATGTTTTCTCCATCTTTGCTCAATCCTTCGAGAAATCCATCAACACAATGATGGTTTGTCATTATTAATCCGTCCTCTGATACAAATGAAGCCGAACACCCGCCACCGAATCTGAGCGCCGATAGTCTTACTTTTTTTAACCATTCTTCAGATGCGTCAAAGCCATACGTAGATTTAATGTACGCGTTTGGATAATCTTCAAACGTCCACATTTTTCCCGTATCAAATTTCTGCGCTTTAACTGTATCTAAGTTAGATTGCGCGCTTATCGGCAGTATAAAAACAAACAGAAATGAAAACATTATTGATTTAAAT
>JAKAMS010000287.1 GCA_021812745.1 Bacteroidota bacterium
ACACAACGGTGTAAACGGTCCTAATATGGCAACTGTTTATAGCGATCAAGGTTTAGGATTGCGAGCGCCGGTTGTCTTCTATAATAGAGCAAATGAAGCGGCAGCATTATTGAAACCGGGCGATGTAAGATGGAATGAGATATTTGCCAATGGCGTCCGCTGGTTTCATAGCGGCGGAATATTTGCTTCTCTTTCGGAAACCACCGGAGAATTGATTATTGAAGCGATGAAAGCCGCAAAAGAAGCCGGTGCTGTAACAAGTTTCGATTTAAATTTCAGAGCTAAGTTGTGGAATATCTGGGGTGGCGAACAAAAAGCCGCTCAAGTTATTGACCGTATCGTAAAACATGTTGATATACTAGTCGGTAATGAAGAAGATCTTCAAAAAGGTTTAGGTATTCCGGGACCGGAGGTTGCAGCTAAATCGAAATTAGACCCAAGTACATTTTTCGGAATGATAGACAAAGTTGTTGCAAAATATCCTCAAGTGAAAGTTGTAGCTACAACCCTCCGAGAAGTCCATTCAACAAATCGCCATAGCTGGAGTGCTGTTGCCTGGATCAATGGAAAGACATATTCAGCTCCCACTTGTGAATTGGATGTCTTGGACCGAGTTGGTGGCGGAGATGGTTTTGCCGCGGGTTTTATATACGGATTACTTTCAAATGAAACTCCGGAGAATTCTGTAAAACTCGGCTGGGCACACGGTGCATTACTTACTACATTTCCGGGTGATACAACAATGGCAACATTAGAAGATGTACGCGCATTTGCAGAAGGCGGATCAGCGCGCATTCAAAGGTAATTTAATATTTCTAAAAAAAATCCGGAACGGATCCTATAAATGTTATTATTTAGCCGTGGCAGTGAAACTGATATTTTAAATGAAGATGTGCTTCGCGAAGCGATCTTTTCCACTTTAGAAAAACTGGGGAAGAAGAATAAAGTTCTGGCAATTCCTCCGGATTTTACACGTTATCATTCTCAAGCCGGAATCTTAACAACTTTTATCTATCAATATTATAAAGAATCTCTTACAGATATTCTTCCGGCACTCGGAACTCATACAGCAATGAGTGAAAAACAAATTGCAGAGATGTTCAAAGGTGTGCCGCAAAATTTGTTCAGAGTTCATGATTGGAAAAATGATTTATCTACTCTCGGAGAAGTTCCTGCCGAATTCATAAATAAAGTTTCAGAAGGAAAACTGAATTACAGTTGGCCCGCACAGGTTAATAAATTACTCGTTGAAGGTAAACATGATTTGATCTTATCAGTAGGACAGGTTGTACCTCACGAAGTAGTAGGAATGGCAAATTATAATAAAAATATTTTTGTCGGAACCGGCGGCAAAGAGGGAATTAACAAGAGCCACTTTCTAGGGGCTGTTTACGGTATGGAAAGAATGATGGGACGTGCAGATACTCCTGTACGTAAAGTTTTGAATTACGCTTCAGATAATTTTGCAAACCATTTGCCGATTATTTATCTGTTAACCGTTGTTGGGAAAGATGATTCCGGAAAATTGGTTGTGCGCGGTCTTTTTATTGGCGATGATAATGATACATTCGAAAAAGCAGCCGCACTTTCTCTAAAGGTTAATTTTGAATTGCTTGATGAACCATTGAAAAAAGTTGTAGTCTATCTGGATCCATCGGAATTCAAAAGTACATGGCTCGGAAATAAAAGTATTTACCGGACAAGAATGGCAATTGCCGATGGCGGAGAGTTAATTGTATTAGCTCCCGGTCTAAAAGAATTTGGCGAGGATAAAACTATTGACGGGTTAATCCGCAAATACGGATATGTAACTACACCCGAAGTTTTAAAATTTGTAGAAGAGAATGATGATCTGAAAAACAATTTGAGCGCCGCCGCTCACTTGATTCACGGTTCATCTGAAAATAGATTTAGAATTACTTATTGCCCCGGAAATCTAACCCGGAATGAAATCGAGAGTGTAAATTTTGGTTATGCCGATCTAAATGAGATGCTTATAAAGTATAATCCGAAATTTTTGAAAGACGGATTCAATACTCTACCGGATGGTGAAGAAATATTTTTTATCTCCAATCCGGCGTTAGGACTTTGGGCGTTCAAAGAAAAATTTGATAATTAAAGAAAACAGGAGTTACAAATAATGAGTAAGGCAGATATTGGATTAGTAGGTCTCGCGGTAATGGGTGAGAATCTAGTACTGAATATGGAAAGTCATGGATTTACTGTAGCTGTTTATAACAGAACGGTTGAAAAGGTAAATTCATTTGTAAATGGACGCGGTAAAGGGAAAAAAATTATTGGTACGAAATCAATCGAAGAGCTAGTTGCGAGCTTAAACTCGCCAAGAAAAATTATGCTTATGGTGAAAGCCGGAAAACCGGTTGATGATTTTATTGAACTATTAATTCCTCATCTTGATAAAGGGGATATTATAATTGATGGAGGCAACTCTCACTTTCCAGATACAATAAGAAGAACAAAATATTTAGAAGAGAAAGGATTTCTATTTATAGGTACCGGGGTATCCGGCGGCGAAGAAGGCGCATTGAAGGGACCATCAATAATGCCCGGCGGTTCAACGGCAGCATGGCCCTCTGTTAAACCAATCTTTCAATCAATTGCTGCAAAAGTTGAAGACGGCACTCCGTGCTGCGATTGGGTAGGAGAAAACGGCGCGGGACATTTTGTGAAAATGGTTCATAACGGAATTGAATACGGCGACATGCAATTAATTTGCGAAGCTTATCAAATTATGAAAGATCTTCTTGGAATGACTTACGATGAAATGCATCAAGTGTTCAAAGAATGGAATGAAGGAGAACTAAACAGTTACCTAATTGAAATTACGCGCGATATACTTGCATATAAAGATGAAGATGGCGGCGCATTGGTGGAAAAAATTCTTGATACAGCCGGACAAAAGGGAACAGGAAAATGGACTGTTCTCGCGTCACTTGATTACGGTGCGCCTCTAACTTTAATTGGTGAAGCTGTATACGGCAGAACATTATCATCACAAAAAGAAGAGAGAGTAGAAGCATCAAAAATATTATCCGGTCCAAAACCAAAATTTGACGGAGATAAAAAACAGTTCGTTAATGATTTAATGCAAGCGTTGTACGCATCGAAACTTGTCTCTTATGCACAAGGCTATGTCTTAATGAAGTATGCCGCTCAAGAATTTGGATGGAAATTGAATAACGGCGGCATTGCTCTGATGTGGCGCGGCGGATGCATAATTCGTTCTGTATTTCTTGGTAAGATTAAAGAAGCTTTTGATAAAAATCCGAATCTTACAAATCTTCTTCTCGATCCTTTCTTCAAAGAGAAAATTGAGTCATCACAAGCCGCATGGAGAAAAGTTGTATCAACAGCGGCGTTGAATGGCATTTGGATTCCCGCTCTTTCAACTGCGCTAAATTATTTTGACGGATTTAGAAACGGAAGACTGCCGGCTAATTTATTACAAGCTCAACGTGATTATTTCGGAGCTCATACTTATGAAAGAACTGATAAACCGCGAGGTGAATTCTTTCATACTAACTGGACTGGAAGAGGCGGAACTACTGCTTCGACTACTTATTCGGTTTAATTAATATTCAAGAAAGTATGAATAAAATATTTGATGAAATAGGCGCGTACAAAATTATTCCTGTAATTGTAATTGATGATTCGGCGAATGCAATTCCTCTGGCAAATGCATTGATTGAAGCAGAGCTTCCGGTTGCGGAAGTTACATTTAGAACTAAAGCCGCCAAGGAATCAATTAAGCTAATCGCAAAAATTTTTCCGGATCTGTTATTAGGGGCAGGTACTGTTCTGACAATTGATCAAGTTAAGGACGCGGTGGATTCGGGGGCAAAGTTTATTGTCTCTCCCGGATTGAATCCTAAAGTTGTTGAATATTGTGTCGGGAATAATATTCCAATAACACCGGGAATTGCTACTCCATCGGAAATTGAAAGAGCGTTAGAATATAATTTAGATGTAGTAAAATTTTTTCCGGCTGAAGCACTTGGCGGATTAAATTATCTAAAAGCAATTTCGGCTCCGTATGGAAATCTCAGATTTATTCCTACCGGCGGGATTGATGAGAAAAATCTTCTCAGTTATTTACAATTTCCCAAAGTGCTGGCTTGCGGCGGAAGCTGGATGGTGAAGAGCGAGCTTATTTCTAATAAAAAATTTGACGAGATT
>JAKAMS010000288.1 GCA_021812745.1 Bacteroidota bacterium
GACGGACTAAAAAAAATTGAGATGAACTTCCTGCCAAATGTTTATGTCTTATGCGAAGTTTGTAACGGCAAAAGATATAATAGGGAAACACTTGAAATTCTTTACAAGACAAAATCAATTTCCGAAGTTTTAGATATGACAGTTGAAGACGCGGTAGGTTTCTTTGAAGATCTGCCGGCACTCAATAGAAAAATAAAAGCATTAAATGATGTTGGACTTGGTTACATCAAACTCGGTCAGCAGGCAACAACACTTTCGGGCGGAGAAGCGCAGCGCGTTAAACTTGCTACTGAACTGAGCAAAGTGCAAACGGGAAAAACAATTTATATTTTAGATGAACCGACAACAGGACTTCATTTTGAAGACGTAAATATTCTTCTTAAAGTACTGAACAAGCTTGTTGATAAAGGTAATACAGTCATTGTAATTGAACATAATCTGGATGTAATTAAAGTGGCAGACTATGTCGTGGATCTTGGTCCAGGCGGCGGCGAATATGGCGGAGAAATAATAGCAACAGGCACACCGGAAGTTGTTGCTCTAAATAAAAAAAGTTTAACTGGAAAATTTTTGAAAAAAGAACTTAACAGAAATTAGGAGATTTTATGAAATCCAATGTGAATGAATTCAGAGCTTACAGAGCGGAAATGAATGAAAGAATTCTCAATTCCGGCTTTAGAGATTTTAATAAATTTTTTGCACTAGACAATAAGGCATATATAGAAGGTGCGCTGAACGCAAAGACAAAAGAATTAATGGGACTTTCTTCATCAATGGTACTGCGCTGTAATGATTGCATCCTCTATCATATTGACCGGGCAATCCAAGAAGGGGCTACGGAACAAGAACTTTATGAAACATTTAATGTGGCGTTAATTGTAGGAGGTTCTATTGTAATTCCTCATTTGCGTTACGCTGTAGAAAAAATGGATGAAATATTTGCTGAGAGAAATACAAATGGGAAATAAGCTAATAATACCAAACCGGATTGTAACAGTTGATCCGGACAACAAAATTTTGAAAAACTATGCGGTTGAAATTGCCGGCGGGAAAATTCAAAAAATTGCACCGGTTAATGAATTCGAAAAATTTGAAGGAGAAATTCTTAACTACCCAAATTACATTCTTATACCGGGATTTATTCAGACACACATACATCTATGCCAAACTTTGTTCAGAGGATTTGCGGATGATCTTGAACTGCTCGATTGGCTTCAAAAAAGAATTTTCCCTTTTGAAAATTCTCATACAAAAAATTCTTTGCGCGCCTCTGCCCGCCTTGGCATAAATGATTTGATAACCGGAGGAACAACAACATTCTTAGATATGGGCACGCTGCGGAATCAAGAAATTATTTTTGAAGAATTGATTTCATCCGGTTTGCGAGCATTTGCCGGAAATTGTATGATGGATCAAAATGAATTGTATCCGGCATTTCGAGAAACTACTGACTGGAATTTAAAATCAACTTACGATTGGGCAAAATCATTTCATGATGCTAATGATGGTAAAGTTAAATTCGGTTTTGCCCCGCGTTTCGTTCTTTCCTGTTCCGAAAGATTGTTGCTTGAAACTAAAGAGATGATGAAAGATTTCCCTGGTTCGCTCTTTCATACACATTCTTCTGAGAATAAAACTGAAGTAGAAACTGTTAGAAAAATGACCGGTAAAGAAAATGTAGAATATTTCGATTCAATTGGAATTCTTGACTCGCATACGGTTCTTGCTCACTGCATTCACTTAAATGAAACGGAATTGAAAACACTAAAAAAGAATTCTGTAAGAGTTTCCCATTGTCCTTCGTCAAATCTAAAACTAGGTTCTGGTATTGCAGACATTCCGCGTTACATCAAAGAAAAAATTTCAGTCTCTTTAGGTGCTGACGGTGCGCCATGCAATAATAGTCTAAGCGCATTCAGTGAAATGCGCCATGCGGCATTGATTCAAAAACCAATTCATGGTCCTACCGCTATGGATGCATTAACAGTATTTCGTTTGGCAACAATTGAAGGTGCTAAGGCACTTCACATTGAAAATGAAGTTGGGAGTATCGAAGTAGGTAAAAATGCTGATCTTGTTTTGCTCGATCTGGAAAAAGCCGATCAACCTATGATGCTTAATGACGGCAATGTTTATTCAAGCATCGTTTATTCTGCTACAAAAGAGAATGTGAAAGTGGTTATGACCGACGGGAATATTATTGTGAATGACGGAAGAAGTTTGATATATGATGAAAAGGAAATTGTAGAGACTGGGAAAAAAGAATTGGAGCTTATACTTCGACAAATTGCAAACTGATTTTTATAATCAATGAAATTTATCTTAATAGATAATAATGAAAATAATCTTTGCAACACAAAATAAAGGCAAAGCTGACGAAGTAAAAGATATCTTTGCAAATTCATCTATAGAAATAATTTCTCTTTATGATCTTGGCAATAACATTGATATTGAGGAACATGGAACAACATTCCGCGATAATGCTTTCATTAAGGCAAAAGCTGTTTTTGATATATATAGAGAACCTGTTGTTGCCGATGACTCCGGTTTATCAATTGAACAATTAGACGGAAGACCCGGAGTATATTCAGCTCGCTACAGCGGCGATGACTGTACATACGAAGATAATAATCTTAAGGTGATTGAAGAGTTAAAAGATTTTCCGGAACCTCACAAGGCGAAATTCATCAGTTATGCTGTTTACTATGACGGGAAGAACAAAATTGAAGCTATTGGCGAATTGCACGGCAGGATCATTAAAGAACAACGCGGAACAAATGGATTTGGTTATGATCCAATTTTTATACCTGATGGTTACGAGAAGACAATCTCGGAGTTGGATTTTAAACTGAAAAATGAAATCAGTCACAGAGCACGTTCTTTCAACCAGTTAAAAAAAAAGTTGATTTAAGATTTTCAGAATTCAATTTTCGTAAATAGATGTTTATATTATCATCAAAGTTTTGAAAAATAAATTCATCATGTAAATAGAGGTAAGTGCTCAATGGAATGGCTATTACTAATTGTATGGTTATCAATAATTAACGGAGCTCTCGGCGGTCAATACATACTTAACTGGATGGGCAATCAAGAAAGATTTGTCGGTAATCAGCCGGTAGGTGTTTCTCCGGGAGTTATGACATGGTGGAGGGAAATATCAAAACTTCTCTGGGCGGTAATAGCAGTTATAGTAGAAGTAATCCGCGGAAAGAAAATGAAATATTTGTGGCCCGGTGTTATTTCCATGGTTACTATTGCTATTTGCGCTTTCACCGGAGTAATTGAAAATATTGGATTCTTCTATTTGCCAAGATATTATTCACCACATTTATTCGCTCCATATGTGAATGTTTACCTGGCGCTGCTTCCATTTTTTGGCAAAATATTATTTAACGCGCCAATCAGAAAAGCACATTGGATAGGAATTATATTAGTTATTGCCGGTTTATCATTCCCATATTTGCCTCGCATTTTCGGAGGAGTTGTTGATCCTAAATCGGTTTTAGACAGTTCCGCCATTATCTGGATTGTAATAATAAATTTATGTCTTTTCTCGCAGCAGATACTCAATAACAAAACGGTTCAAACTGCGCTCAAAGGAGTTGGACCTAATGCTCTTGTTGCATGGCGTGAAGTCTGGAAGATGCTCTTCATTACATCCGCATTATTTATTATACCGATTATTGGCAATTGGATGAACGTAAACATTCCGGATCAGTTAAATGCCAATACAATGGAAACAAGAGTTTTTTCTAAAATAAATAGTGAGCAGAAAGAATATCTTCTAAACTGTTATGTTGAAAAAGATGGGCAGTTTATTTTGAAGAAAGACTTAGCAGAGGTTACTCAAGATAACGTTAAAAAAATATTTGCTGCTACTGAGTATCACAGATTCTTTTCACTATTTCAGGGCACAATATTACCAAAGAATTGGTGGCCGATTTTATTTGTAGTACTTGCTGGATTTACAGGCTATATCTACAGCTTTGGATTTTTCAAACTGGCACGCTTCTCTGCGCATTTCTGGGTTCCGTACACAAATGTTTATCTGGCTATAATTCCATTCGTGATGTTCTTATTCGGTCAGAACGTAACCGGTTATCAAATTGCCGGTGCGGTTATAACAACTGCCGGATTGATGGTTGGCGTTTCAGACTACAAGAACAATAAGATTGAGGAGATCGAGAAAAA
>JAKAMS010000289.1 GCA_021812745.1 Bacteroidota bacterium
CCCCGGAGTTTTTCTACTGACGGACTTACATAACTAAATTTTTCTGTCTCAAGATCTAATAACCAAATTACATCTCCGCTGTTTTCAGAAATTAGCCGGTAACGTTCTTCGGTATCACCAAGTTCTTTTATCTTTTTTGCGCCGGACTTGTATCTATTCAAAGCTTTTTCTTGAGAACTAATTTTTTTGCGTAGAGTTTGCAGTTCTTTTATCAGATCAGATTTTTTTTTAGCCTCGTCTCTCATAGCAAATGTTACTTATTCCTTAGGATAAAATTCAATAAATGTTCTTTATTTGCTTCTATTTGTTAACTAAAATATGCGGATAATCTAATTATTATTAACTAATCCTCCTTGGCAATCAAGCGGAAAAGTTTGAAAAGAATATAATTATAATCCCGGGAATGTTAAAAAAACTTTTGTCTAAAATTTATCAGAATTTATTTTGCAAAAGTTAAGGTGAAAGTTGTTCCAGATCCTTTTTGGCTTTTGACGGTTGCCAAAATTTTATTCAGATCACAATATTTTTTAATTAGCGCCAGCCCTAATCCGTTGCCATCGAATGGACGAGAATAGCCCTGTTCTTCCTGTGAAAAAGGTGTAAATATTTTTTGTAGATAATCTTTTGACATTCCTATCCCTGTATCGCTGATTTCCACGTATAAATTTTCTTCTTTGTTTCTTCCCACCGAAATATTTACGGCTCCTTTTTTTGTAAATTTGATTGCGTTATCTACAAGATTCTCGATAATCTGACGAACGGAATATCTATCCACAAAAACAAAAAGGTCGCACTCTTCCTTTGTGAGGTTAAATTCTAAGTCGGATTTTTGTGCGTCATGCAGATATTCTTGATGCACAGCAGTAAGGATTTCTTTGTATATATCAATTGTTTGCGGTGTGTAGTCATAAGTTTCGGTTTGTAGCTGAGAAATGTTTACTATTAAATCCATTGTGCGAATAATTCTTTTACCCGAAATGTCAATTCCGTCAAAACTGCGAGCCGTGTCTTTGCTTATTTTACTTTGTTTGCTGGCTTCTTCACGGATTATCTTTGAAAAACTTAACATTGCATGAAGAGGTGTTCTGATTTCGTGAGACATCTGCGCTAAAAACTCGGATTTTAGTTTGTCAGATTGTTCTGCTTTTTCTTTCGCGGCGATTAGTTCTCTTTCAAAAAGTTTTCTTTCTGTAATATCTTCTTTTACCGCAAGATAATTTATAATAGTTCCGTTATTGTCTATGATTGGTGAAATGGAAACCGATTCCCAATAAAGTTCTCCATTTTTTTTCTTGTTGTGAAATTCACCTTTCCACTCGTTCCCGGATTTTATAGTTGACCAAAGATTTGCATATTCTTCCTCTGCTGTAAATCCCGATTTAAGAAATCTTGGATTTTTACCTTTTACTTCTTCTAATGTAAAACCGGTGAGCGAAACAAATTTGGGATTCACATATTCAATACTGCCATTTAAATCCGTTATAATCACAGAAGCAGGGCTTTGTTCAACTGCGCGGGAAAGTCTAATAAGCTTTTCTTCCGCTTTTTTCCGTTCAGTTATATCAATTATAACGCCTCTTAATCCAATGGTTTTGCCTTCATTAACAATGGGGTTAGAGAAAATCATAACAGGAAAAGTTGACCCGTCTTTCCTTAATGCATTGTATTCGTGAGAAGTCGTTTTTTCACCGCGCAAAACTCTAAAAATATTTTCAGTCCCAATTTGCCGTTCACTTGGAGCGAGCATTTGAATTGCCGATAAATTATTTGAAAGATCTTCTTGCGAATAACCGAAGATCTGAAAAGCCGAATCATTTGCAAAAGTAATAATTCCATTTAGATCTGTTTCAAAAACAACCTGTGGAAGCAGATTTGCCAACTCCTTAAATCTTTTCTCGCTTTCACGTATTGCCGATTCATTTTTCTTCCGTTCAATAGCGTAAAGCATAGACCTTCTAATAGTATCGCTCTCCATTTTATCTTTTAGAAGGTAATCTTGAGCGCCTGCTTTTATAGACTGAACCGCAAAACCATTTGCGCTAGAGTCAGTTAAAACTACTATTGGCAATGCCGGCGCTATGGCTATTGTCCTTTTTATAACATCCAATCCCGCGGAATCTGGAAATTTTACCGCGAGAAGAATAATGTCTGCAGAATTTTTCGAAAGGAAATCTTTAATATCTTCTACCTTTCCAATTCGGGAAATACTGACTTGAAACTCTTTAATCTTTGAGAGATGATATTCAGTCTGCAAAGCGTCGTCAGGATCATCAATTAAAATTACTTTTATCTCTTCTTGCATTTTTCTCAATTTGCTTTTTTGTTAGAAATAGAATCATCGGAAAGAAATTTTAATGTATCTATCATTTGTACAAATTCGTGTGACTTATCAAAAAAATAATCCGCGCCTTCTTTTTTGCAAACATGCCTGTAGTGATCAAAAGTAAAGTTGGTTAGCATTAAAACGGTTATTAACGGATATTTTTTTTTGATTTCCTGTAAGGTCATTATTCCGGTCAGCCCCGGCATTTTAATATCTAGGGTTACAAAATCCGGCTTTAGTTTATCAATCATTTCTAATGCGCTTATGCCGTCTTCCGCTTCACCTACAAGTTCAATAGAACTTAATTCAGCAACAAATCTTTTTAATCCATTTCGTATTTCGGCCGAGTCGTCAACTATTAAAAGTTTTTTCGGCGCGATATTCTCAGTTTTTGTAAGCATAAAAATTATTTCTAATATTTTTTAGATTGTTGAATATTGATAAGACTCATCCAAATATTGATTCGCTACTTTCCTAATTGTGTCAATAAATTCTTCAAACAGGAAAAATTTTCCAAAACTATAATCAATTCCATCCCTCAATAAGTTGTCTTCCACTTTTCCCGTATCGGACAATGTTAAAAGAAGAATGGATGCATCTGGAGAAGAATTTTTTGCATGGAAGATCAGATCTTTGAATCCTCCATTTAGATTATCCACATCAATAATTATTAGGTCGAATGAGTTTGTCGCAAGCGCAAAAAGGACCTGCGAGATGTTCTCCGTGGAGACAATGTTGATAGATTGGCTTAGCTGAGCAACGCTTTTTTTAATCAACGATCTGGCTTCAGAAAGTTTGCCATAAATCAGAGCATTCATTCTATTGTCCTCAAAAGTTCTTGAGAAAATTTAGTTCCGAAAACCAATTGCGAGTATAGTATTGCAGATGATTGTTTTGTAGCAGGTAATGGATTTTATGGTAGTATTTATGCTACTTATTGTAATGTTATTATGAAGCAGAAAGATTTTTCAGTACTTCAATAAGACCATTTATATCATCACTCTTGTCAAAAAAATAGTTAGCGCCAAGTTTTGTTGTTGCTTTTCTAAAAGCGTTTTCGGAGTAATTCGTAAACATTATAATTATCGGTAAATGAGGTTCATTTTTAATTCTGGTTAATACTTCAATTCCGTTTCCTTGTAAAAGGTCAATATCAAGAATAATAATATCAGGCTTCAGTTCATTGTTTAATCTAATCGCCGAATCTGAATCAACGGATTCGCCAACAAGTTTTAGATTAGGAATCGAAATAAGAATTTTTTTAAGATTATTTCGAAGCAAACTGGAATCATCAATAAGTAATATTTTCTTCAAAGTGCTTTCGGTTGTTGAGTAAAAATAAGATTCGAAAGGAATAACTCTTGTAGTGGTCAAAGTGAAATTCTTGTAGTAATTATACTACAAGCGATAGTTAAATAATTAATTTATTATGGTAGGCAAAGTGGATTAAATCGGCGGTGGTTTGAAGATTTAATTTTTCTAAAATTCTGCTTCGGTAAGTGTTAACCGTGCTAGCGCTTATGGAAAGTTCATCGGCAATGTCTGTCTGCGATTTGCCGGAAGCTATCATTTTTAGTATTTGAAATTCTCTATCGGAAAGAAGATCCTGAACGGGTTTATCAGAATTATCTTCTAAATCTTGAGCAAGTTTTTCGGCAAGATTTTGGCTGACATATTTTCTTCCCGATGCGATTCTTCTTATGGCTGTAATTAATTCATCCGGGGCGCTCTCTTTTGTAAGGTAACCCGATGCGCCGGCTTTTAAAGTCCTTTTGGCAAATTGATCTTCCGGATGCATTGTCATTATTAAAATTTTTGTTAGAGGAGAAAAATTTTTTAATTCCTTTAGAACATCCAG
>JAKAMS010000290.1 GCA_021812745.1 Bacteroidota bacterium
AAAATAATCTGTACTGGATACCAAAATTTAGTGGCAGAAGAAATGCACGGTTAACTTTATCCGGCGTAAATGAATTGCCGTAATAATCAACGTATGAAACTTCCCGGTCGTCTTTTGTTTCTGATATTGAAAAATCAACGAACCCGGTAATATTTTGTGAAAAAGATTTTTTATAAAAGGTGCCGAGTCCAAAACCTCCTTCACCAAACATTATATCTGCGCCTAAATTGTTGCCCGGAAAAACTTCCGGCGGCTTTTCCGGTGCAAGTTCGCCAATTTTTTGCGCACTCGAAAAACCAAATGGGATTAAGAATAGAAAAAACAAAAATGCTTTCATCTTACGTTTCCTTTTGCTATGCTTCTTACTAAAGATATGGATTCTATGATAAAAATCAACGGGTAAAATTGATTCTTAGCTAGAAAGCTATTTTTTACTAATTGTAACAACTCAAAACTAATTTAGGTTCTATTATGCCGCTTAATTTGGAATTAAAAGTTCAGACAGATTCTCACGCAAAATTTATCTCTATTATGAAAAAAAATAACGCAGAATATAAAGGCGTGCTTGTACAGAAAGATATCTATTTTAAGGTGAAAAAAGGATTGCTTAAACTGCGTATTGAAAACGGGACTTACACTTTGATCAAATATCTGCGCGATGAAAAAGGGAAACGGTGGAGCAATTATGAACTGCTGAAATTGGAAGGGAAGAATCCTGAAACATATTTACAAGATTTTTTGACTGTTGAAACAGTAGTTGAAAAGAAGAGAGATTTTTACCTTTACAACAATACGCGCGTACATCTTGATGTTGTAAAAGGATTGGGAAAATTTTTAGAACTGGAAACTTTACTCGTCGGAAATAAACGCGATGCTCACAAAAGGTTCAATGACATAGTCGAATTGTTAGGTCTAGATTTGTCCAAACAGATTCGTTCGTCATATAAAGTTCTCCTGATGCGTAAATGATTTTAACCAAAGAAAATATTGCCTCGGTTGATGTTGATTTCTTTATCGAACAGAAAATCGAATTGAATAAAATTCATGAACTTCTCTTGATTGTTCCTACAAACCGTAAAGTACGTAATCTTAAAAAAGAAATAATTTCAAAAATTCCTTTGCGTGCAGCTTCCGGTCTGAACGTTGAAACACTTGGAACGCTTTCAATAAAACTTTTGCAGCAAGTTAAACCGTTTAAGAGTCTTAGCGAAGCGGCGGCAACTGTTTTCATTAAGCAAAGTGCTGCAGAAATAAAAATGCGGTATCTGTCTTTGTATAAAGATGAAATTCCATTTGGCACTCTTGACAGAATTAAAAGTGTTATTTCGGAATACAAAAGGCATGGTATTACACCGGATCTTCTTCGTAAAGAAGCTGAAACACTGAATACTTCCGAAAAATTAAAAGCGCTTGATATTGCGGACATCTATGAAGTATTCGTTAAAAAATGCTTTGCGCTTAACGCTTACGAGATTGGTGATATCTATTCACAGCTAAATTTATTTTCCTTGAAAGAGTTTGTGGCAAATTTTCATAAACTCTACGAAGGTGTTAATCTTATTATCCTAGACGGCTTCAGCGAATTCTCTAATCCCGAAATTGAAATTCTTTCTAAACTTTCATTCGTAGGGAACACAAAATTTTTCCTCCGTTTTGATTATGCTACAAACAATAAATCAATTTTCTCTCACATAGATAAATGTTACGACCGCTTGAAAGATTTGGGACTTATCAAAATTGATGAAGCAGATTTAAATAAATCAAACAGTTTTAGAAATACATTACAAGAATCTCTCTTCAAGAATAATAATCATTTGCGGAAAATTGATGAGCGGGAACGGATAACAAAAATAAGCGCACACAACCGCGAAAATGAAATTGAACTCATCGCTTCTGAAATTAAAAAGCTGATAATAGAAAGCAAAATAGAACCGCATAAAATTTGTGTTGTCTTCAATCTCATTCAAGAATATTCTTCAATTGTGAAAGACACATTTGCTAAGTATGGAATTCCGGTTAACCTTACTGACCGCACTCCGCTTGATAACTCGAATCCTATTACCGCCGTTGTTAATTATTTAGAGATAGTTGAGAATGATTTCTATTTCAAAAATATTTTCCGCGCTTTAAGCAGTAAATTTATAGAGATTGCACAAATTGACAGTTCAAATCTTTACCGTGTTTCATCCGAGCTTAAAATTGTTGCCGGAAAAGAAAACTGGATCAACATTCTGGACGACTTAATCTCCAACCTGGATCATTCCGGTGATGAGTATGATGAGATTACAGCCAAACGAGTTTCTTATTCGAAAGCACTTAAGGATATAAAAAGAATTTCGGAATTGTTAAAACCGTTTGAAGGAAAACTAACGATTACAGAATTTCAAGAACGGCTTAATGATTTTATTGTAAAGTCTAAACTTCCTTTAAAGCTTTTGGAAATGGGAAATGATGAAGAGAAAAATATACGCGCATTCACGGATTTTATTGAGACTACTACCGAAGTGTTTGGTTTATTGAAAAAAGAATATGATGATGAAAGAAAATTTACAATAGATTTCTTTATGGACCAGATAAGAACTGCGTGCAACTGGGCGCGTTTCAACATAAAAGAAAAATCTAATTACGGCGTTCAGACAACAACACTTGAAGAGATTCGCGGATTAAAATTTGACTATCTATTTATCGGCGGATTGTGCGATGGTGATTTCCCAACCAGATATCAGCCGGAAATATTTAATTCAGGTTCGTTTAAAAAACAATTCCAGATACATCAGGCAGAGGAACATTACCGGTTCTATCAATCTTTATGCAGTTGGAATAAGAAGTTATACTTTTCTTATCCGGTAACAAATGGTGGAAGAGAAACGGTCGTTTCAATTTTTCTGAAAGAATTTGAAGAGTTATTCTCTATCTCTTCAAAAAATGAAAAAAATTACAACGGTACGATCTTTTCAAAAGAAGAATTACAAATATTTATAGGCAAAAATGGGATTGAGCTGTCAAAAAATATTCTGACGAATGAAAGCGGAATTGATTTAGAAAAAATCTCCAGGGCGATAGAGATTGAAAACATTAGGAACAAGAATCCCTTTACAAGTTCTAATTATACCGGCGATCTTTTAGCCGGCGAACCGGAAAACGAAATGCTTGTGGAATTGGTGGAACGGTTAAAAGCATTTTCTTCAAAACAATATTCGATTTCGCAATTGGAAACTTATGCCAAATGTCCCTTCAAATTTTTTGTTGAACGTGTGCTTGGCATTAAAACTATAGAAGAACCGACTGAGGATATCGAAGCAATCGAAATGGGAAGATTACTTCATTCAATACTTTATGAATTTTATTCGGCTTTGCGAGATGCCGGAATAACGTTACCTGGCTGTTCCGATAAAGATTATCAATTAGCTCAGAGATTAATTTTTCAAATTGCTGAAAAACAGCTGCAAACCACGGCATTCAAATCGCCACTTACGTTTTACGAAAGGGAAAAAATTCTTGGAATCAACGGAAACAAAATTGAATCAGTTCTTAACCGTTTTCTTGAAACGGAAAGAAAAGGCAGCACTGAGTTTTTGCCTAAATATTTTGAAGTAAGTTTCGGGCGGCTGCGCGCGGATGAAACAGATAAAATTTTGAGCGATTCAGAACCAATTCAAATTGACGGAATAAAATTGCGCGGAAAAATTGACCGCATAGAAGTGAATGAAAAAATTAGATCGTTTAATATTGTTGATTACAAACTTGGCGGCGCAAAGCCCTCTTTCCCGGATCTTAAGAATGGAATTTCGCTCCAGCTTCCTGTTTACCTTTATGCGGCGAGCGAATTGCTGGCAAAAAAAATGAATCAAAGATATTCTCCTAATGAGATATTTATCTATTCATTAAAATATGCATTTGAAGATTTTGGAAAAGATAGAGTTAAAACTAAGGGGAACAAGGATGACGAAATCCAATCAGTAGAACAGCTTGTTCAAAAGTCAATCTCTCATGTGAAAAATTATATAGCATCAATTTCTGAAGGAAAATTCAATCTCTCGCAACTCGAAGAGAGAGAGAGCAAAGTATGCCGTTTCTGCGAGTTTAGAACAGTTTGCCGGATTGACGAAACAGGCAATATTCAACTGAACTAAGTTGAATTCTTGAATAGAATTTTTTAAGTTTCGACTG
>JAKAMS010000008.1 GCA_021812745.1 Bacteroidota bacterium
TATTATCCGCGAAATTTAAAAGACGAAACAGCTACATTGGAATTAATATGTTCGTGATTGCTTTTGTGTTTTTGATGATGCAAGCGAGCTCACTCCTTTTAGCTCAGGAGTCGGAGATACGCGGAAAAGTAACAAGTGCTGATGATGGAACAGAAATAGTTTTTGCTTCTGTTTTAGAGAAAGGTACTACAAACGGAACTGCCACAGATATTAACGGTGAGTTTAGATTAAAAGTAAAAAGAGGCACAGTTCTGGTGATATCAAGTGTAGGTTATTCTAGTACTGAAGTAAGAGTTTTAGACCAAACATATTTGAATATCACATTGAAACCTTCGGCAAAGCAATTTAAAGAAATGGAAGTAGTAGGAATTGGGTATGGCGAAGTTAAAAAAGCCGATGCTACTGGTTCTGTTACAGCTCTTTCAGCAAAGGATTTCAACGAGGGATCAATTACATCTCCGCAGGAATTGCTTATTGGAAAAGCGGCTGGTGTTGTTGCAAATACGATCGGCGGTGCTGCAGGCGCAGGAACTAAAATCCGTATTCGCGGCGGTTCATCCATATCAGGCAATAATGATCCGTTAATAGTGATTGATGGCATTCCATTGGAGAGTTCGGGAATTTCTGGTATGTTCAATCCGCTATCAACTATTAATCCAAATGATATTGAGTCAATGACAATTCTGAAAGATGCTTCTGCAACAGCCATCTATGGTTCAAGGGCTTCTAATGGTGTTATTATCATCAAAACTAAAAGGGGTACGATAACTGGCGAACCCAAAATGACCTTAAACTATAACGGCAGTTTTTCTTTAGCTACTTCTGCTAAATTATTATCTGTTTTTACAGGAGACGAATACAGAGCATTAATTAAAGATAGAGTTGACAACTATGGTTTGTCTTCCGCAGCACTAGGCGTATTGGGAACGGCAAATACAGATTGGCAAAAAGAACTTTACCAGGTTGCACCTACAACAGAGCACAATATAAGTATCAGTCACGCCTTATATTCCATTCCGTACCGTTTATCATTCGATTATTTATACCAGGGTGGAATTCTAAAATACAATACAATAGATAGAAAAAATGTTACCCTTGCAGTATCGCCATCGTTATTAGACGGCAGTTTAAATATGGATTTAAATGCTTCGGGTTCATGGATAGGCAATAATTTTTCAAATCCTAATGCAGTTGGCGCTGCAGTTCAATTCGATCCAACACAACCAATTAAGAATGGTAACACAAGGTATGGCGGCTATACAGCATGGACAGATATCAGTTCCGGTGATCCTCTGAATGGCACAGCAAATTATATAGCTACCGCTAATCCTGTCGCTCTTCTGGAACAACGTCATAATACCTCTGATGCAAAACGATTTACACTCGGCGGTAAATTTGACTATAAAATTCCTTATCTGTCTGACTTGAAAGCAACTTTAAATCTTGGTTATGACTACTATAAGACAAATGGAGATGATATTTCAGATGCAACAGCTGCCTTTGCACAAAGACAACCTGAAAATCAAATCTTAGGCTATAGTCAGATAAAGAAGAATAGCTTATTGGATTTCTATTTAAACTATAAAAAAGAATTTGGTTTTAACAAAGTTGACCTCACAGGCGGATATTCCTACCAACATTTCTATAATGAAGGATATAATTCCAACAGAGCTTGGGATCCGACAGTTCCGGGTGCGAAATCAACACCATATAAAAATGAGTATTTCCTAATTTCATTCTTTGGCAGATTGAATTATACAGCATTCGATAAATATTTATTAACAGTAACTTTAAGAGATGATGGTTCCTCCAGATTTTCTAAAGATAACCGTTGGGGTCTTTTCCCTGCAGTTGCTGTAGCTTGGAAATTGACTGAAGAACCGTTCATTGGTAAATCGGAATTGCTTAATGAACTTAAACTTCGATTAAGCTGGGGAAAAACTGGACAACAGGATGTTGGAAATAACTACTATCCTTATATTCCAACTTATTCTACTAGTTTACCTGGTGCTTATTATCAATTCGGAAATACATTCTATCCAACAATACGCCCGGATGCTTATGATGCAAATTTAAAATGGGAAACCTTAACTTCCTTAAATGCCGGATTAGATTTTACGTTACTAAATAAGAGAATATCTGGTAATATCGAAGTTTACAAGAATACTTCCGATGACCTATTAAATAGCATACCTATTCCAGTCGGTAGTAACTTCTCTAATTATTTGCTTACAAATGTAGGCTCAATGGTAAACAAAGGTGTTGAACTTGGTTTGAACGTTACCCCGGTTTTACAACAAGATTTTTCGTGGGAATTCGGAGTTAATTTAACATACAATAAAAACGAAATAACTAAATTAACCTTATCCGATGATCCGGCATACACCGGAGTAAATACAGGCGGTATTGCAGGTGGTGTCGGAAATACAGTTCAAAAATACCTTGTTGGTTACGCTGCAAGAACATTCTTCTTATTTACTCAAGTATATGACGCTAACGGAAAACCTATTGAAGGTTTGTACGTTGATAAAAGCGGTAAAGGCGGCAGCGTTGCGGGTAATGAGTTAAATAAATATGCGTTTAAATCACCGGACCCGGATTATTTAATAGGTATATCTTCCAAAATCAATTATGAAAATTTTGATTTTAGTTTCTCTGGAAGATTGAGTTTAGGTAATTATGTTTATAATAACAACGCATCAAGCATTGCTGTGTATCAACAACTTTATAACCAAAGTGGATATACACAAAATATCTTAACAGATGTTAAAAAGACAAATTTTATGACAGCACAGTATTGGTCCAGTATTTATTTAGAAAACGGGTCATACTTCAAGCTGGATTATATCAGTCTTGGTTATAATTTCACATCTATATTTGGTAATAATCTTAGCGGACGAGTCGGTTTATCTGTACAGAATGTTTTTACAATCACCAAGTATAGCGGATTGGATCCTGAAGTTGACAACGGAATTGATAACAACATTTATCCTAGACCACGCACCTACATGTTATCATTTAGTCTTAATTACTAATATTAGGAAGGAAAATAAATATGAAAAAAATAATATTTTTAACGCCATTAATAATAATCTCTGCATTCTTATTTACATCTTGTGTAAAAGATTTGAATGTAGAGCCGATAGATCCAAATGTAAGTACATTAAATAATGTATTTAAGGATCAGGCAGCATATAAACAAGCACTGGCAAAGGTATATGCAGGCTTTGCTCTAACCGGGCAATCCGGCGGCGGCGGCGGAAACGCTGATATTCAAGGTATAGATGAAGGATTCAGTAGTTACATTCGTACTTTATGGGACGTACAGGAGCTTTCTACTGATGAAGCAATTATGTCTTGGGATGATGCCACAATTAAAAACTTTCATTGGCAGACATGGTCGCCAAACGATGTGTTTCTTACAGCAATCTACTCAAGAATATATTTTACTGTTGCAGTAAGCAACGAATTTATTAGAAATGCCAATACTGCAATCGGTTCAGCTTCCGGCACTTTTCTTACCGATCTGAAACACTTTAAAGCAGAAGCTCGTTTTGTACGCGCGCTTGCTTATTACCATGCAATTGATTTGTTCGGTAATGTACCCTTTATTACAGAAGCTGATCAGCCAGGCGCATTTCTTCCCAAAAGAATTACTCGTACTGAGCTCTTTAATTATATTGAATCAGAACTTAAAGATATGGAAGCCGATCTTGTTCCTGCAAGACAAAATGAATATGCAAGAGCAGATAAAGCGGCAGCGTGGTTTTTGCTTGCAAAATTATATTTAAATGCAAAGGTCTATACAGGCACAGAAAGATATACTGACGCGCTCACTTATATTAACAAAGTAATTGCTGCGGGATATACACTAGATCCCAAGTATGCACATTTATTCACTGGCGACAATAACACAAGTCCCGAAATAGTTTTCCCAATTGCTTTTGATGGACAAAACTCTCAGTCATGGGGTGGAACGACTTTCTTGGTAAGCGGTTCAGAAGGTGGTAGTACTATGCCATTACGCGGATTGGGAAGCTGGGGCGGAATGAGATCTGTCAGAGAATTTGTTTCTAAGTTTAACTTAACTCAAAGTAATTTCGCTTCAAACTCTCAATACCAAGGACCTGATAAAAGAGCAATGTTTTTCTTCGATCCTTCCAGCTGGACATGGGATATAACTAATGTTGGTACATTTACCGAGGGAATTGGAGTTACAAAGTGGTCAAACCTTTCTGCAAACGGCGGAGCTGCACCAAACGCTCACACCAGTTTTGCAAGTACAGATTTTCCGTTTTTCCGTTTAGCCGACGCGTATTTAATGTACGCAGAAGCTGTAGTTAGAGGCGGTTCGGGTGGCGATATTGGAACTGCTGTTGGTTACATCAATGCTCTAAGACAACGTGCTTACGGCAACAGTTCAGGAAATATTACTAATGCTGACTTAACTCTAAACTTCATTTTGGATGAGCGCGGACGGGAATTATATTGGGAAGGTCAAAGAAGAACAGATTTAGTCCGCTTCGGACAGTTTACAAACGGTTCTTATGTTTGGCAATGGAAAGGAAATGTTAAAAATGGAACACAAACCGGCTCTTACAGAGATTTGTTTCCAATCCCGATTAATGATCTGAACGCCAATTCGAATTTAATACAAAATGCCGGCTATTAAAAAAAATATAGTTAAGGAAGACAAAAATGAAAAAAATAAAAATAACATTAACAATATTTATAGCAGCGCTTGGTTTTCTGTTATCCTCTTGCGCAAGAGATATAACTGAACCGACGATTAGTTCAAGCCCCACAAAGGCGACAATTGCAGATTTATCATTAACTGCTGCATTTACAGTAAATAATGCAGATAGTTTAATAACATTTTCCTGGTCTGCTTCAGATTTTGGTTTTGCTTCTTCTACAACTTATGAAGTACAACTATCATCCAAAAACGATTTCTCCAGCAATGTAGCTTCTCTTTTTACTACTCAGAAATTAAAAGGGACCTATAAAGTTGGAGATCTCAATACTTTATTATTGGCATGGAATTATCCTATAGGAACAGCTGTTACGGTTTATTACAGAGTCGGTGCATCTGTTAATCCTAATGTTGCAACTGTTTATTCTGATACCAAAACAAAGAGTTTTACTCCTTATGATGCAGTGATTAATTATCCTATGATCTATGTTCCCGGCGCTTACCAGGGTTGGTCTCCAGGAGCTGATAATGGAAGATTGTATTCATACGGCTTTAATTCTGTTTACCAAGGTATTATACGGATTAAAGATGGCACCAATGCTGCGAGTGACTTCAAAATTGCTCCAGCTCCAAATTGGAACAATAGCTGGGGTGGCACTCTGACAAAAACCGGTAATAATTATGCTGGTTCTCTTAACTCATCCGGTGGTAACTTTACTGTTGCTGCAGGTGTTTATGCAATTACAGTAGATGTAAATGCATTAACAATAACACTAACCAAGACTGATGATTGGGGACTAATTGGTGATGCAACGCCTGGTGGATGGAGTACAAGTACTCCTATGTTCTATAATGGGCAGCGTAAAATGTGGGAGATTACAACTAATCTTACTGTGGGCTCTTTTAAATTCAGAGCAAACGACGCTTGGGATCTTAATTATGGTGATACCGGTGCAGATGGCACTCTGAATGCAGGCGGAGATAATATTGCAGTAGCAACTGCCGGCAACTACTTAATCCGGTTTGATCCTGTAAAATTGACTTATACTATCAAGAAAAACTAAGTAACCTCTTAATTAAAAAAGGCTGCCTAAAACAATGGCAGCCTTTTTTATTTTAAAAGAACAATGCTCAAAATTATTTCAACGTACAGATTATTATTTGAAACGGGCTAAGAGTTAATTGATTTTTATTTTTGCTCAGATCAAATTTTCTTCCGCTTACTAGATCAGTCATGGCTTTGGCGTTTAGTAAACTTTTAATCTTTGCGGAAGAGATTGATTTCTTTTCTGCATTGTTATTTAACAGAACAAATATTTTTTCCCCGTTATACTCTCTTGTGAAGCCCAGTATTTTGTTCTGATCGTCTGCGTAATTAAAATCCACACTTCCTAATGATAAAACTTTATTTTTATTTCTTATTGAAATAATTTTTTGATACCACTTAAAAAGAGTTTTATCAAACTTTACTTTATCCGCCGGTCTCGGTAAACCAAACGGATGAGTTGTTTCGGTTTCATATTTTAATTCTTTCCAAACCATCGGTTTGCGGCAATCGGGATCGTCTCCGCCCCACATACCTGCTTCATCGCCATAATAAATTTGCGGTGCACCTGGTAATGTGAATTGTATTCCAACAATCAATTTTTGTTTCTCGCGTTCTTCTTCATTCGGTTTTCTAACATCGAATGTTTTTGTCTGTGCGGGGTTTCCGCCATGATCATAAAGAATATCAGGATTTACAATTTGAGATGAAATGCGTTCAACATCGTGGCTGTCAAGCATATTCATCATTACATAATTATTTTCTTTCGGATACTGACGATACAAAGTGTTGAGACTGTCAATAAATCCTTGTGGACCAATTTGATCTTTTTTGTTTACAACAAAATTTTTAACATCACGTGCAAAGCGGTAATTCATAACGGCATCGAACTCATCACCTTTAAGCCAAGGTGCGGCGTTCATCATTTTATATTTGGACCAATCTTCCCACCAAATTTCTCCGACAATATATGCGTTTGGATTTATTCCTTTCACCCATGTTCTAAACACTTTCCAAAAATTATGATTAACCATTTCGGCAACATCTAAACGCCAACCGTCAATTCCATCATTAGGATTTCCATCACCATTTGGATCCATCCATCTCTTCACAATTTCGTGAATATGCTCGCGCGGACCTTTAACAATTCCGTTTTCATCTTCGCGAATTTCAGGAAGATCTTTTACACCAAGCCAACCTTCGTAGTCAAATTTTCCTCCGGTTGCAGGATCATCCCACGATTTTATTGTGTACCAATCTTTGTATTTAGATTTTTGTTGATTCTTTACTATATCTTGAAATGCCCAGAAAGTTGTGCCTGTATGATTAAACACACCATCCAAAATAATTTTCATTCCACGCTTATGGCATTCCTTAATAAGTTTCAAAAATAATTTATCTGCCGTTGTCCACTGCCAAGTTGAAGGATCTCCGGGATTTTCTTCTGCCCAAATTTCTCTGTCTTTTTGCGGATCGGGTCCAAAATTATTATCAACGTGATGATACATAGAAGCATCGTACTTATGAAGAGAAGGTGATTCAAAAATTGGATTCAAGAAAATTGCGTTAACGCCTAACTCTTTTAAGTAATCGAGTTTATTAATTATACCTTGAATATCTCCGCCGTATCTGCGTACACCGGCGTTCCAATAAAAATCATTTCCCGTTTTAACTTCCCATGGCTGCAATTTATACCAATCACTTGTCCATGGATGGTTTTGCCAACCTTCCGGAACAAAATATGGCCAAGCACCTTTCATGTCTTCGGGTTTTGGATCGTTAAATATATCGCCATTGGAAAATCTTTCGGGAAATATTTGGTACCATATTGCTTCTTTAGCCCATGCAGGAACACGGTCTAATGGTTTTTGCTGCTGTGCGGAAGTGTAAAGAAAAGTAATTATTACAAACAAAGGAACATATTCTACTATTTTCATTTTGATCTCACTTCTTAATGTGTTCTTAAATTACGCTTGTAATATATTTATCTTTACATAGAATGATAAAGTAAAAATGAATCTGTTCAGTATGGAGAATTAAGTTTTTTTTTTCTATTCTTGTGGGCGCTTTTTTGAAAAGTGTGTTGTAATTGGAGAGTTGGCAGAGTGGTTTGGCAAAGCCATCCCTTTGGGAGAATGCGGCGGTCTTTTTTTTTGACTGCCGATGGTGTCTAAATAGTGATTGGAGAGTTGGCAGAGTGGTTTGGCAAAGCCATCCCTTTGGGAGAATGCGGCGGTCTTTTTTTTTTGACTGCCGATGGTGTCTAAATAGTGATTGGAGAGTTGGCAGAGTGGTTTGGCAAAGCCATCCCTTTGGGAGAATGCGGCGGTCTTTTTTTTTGACTGCCGATGGTGTCTAAATAGTGATTGGAGAGTTGGCAGAGTGGTTGAATGCGGCGGTCTTGAAAACCGTTATAGATGCAAGTCTATCCGGGGTTCGAATCCCTGACTCTCCGCAAAACATTAAAAGAGCCTCGTTTTGAGGCTTTTTTATTTTAACTAAAGTTGTTGAAGCAAGGGGTGTTGATTATGGATCCTCCCCCAAAATGTTAATAACTCTTAAATAAATAGCGATGATATATAAAAACCTCACACAAACCCCAAGTATTTTAGAAAGGTTGTGTCTTATACTGAATTATTTCTATTTTAAATTATCACTTCAGTTAGTTTTATCAAAGTAATATGTAGACTATAGTCCGTAAACTATCCGTCACGCCATGAATAAGTTTTATTCATGGATTACAAGATTTATAAAAAGACATTTGGTAAAGTGCTTCAATCAATCAGATTAAAGAAAGGATTGAGCCAAGAAAAGCTTGCGTTGGAATGTGAACTTGACAGTACATTTATTTCTATGTTAGAAAGGGGTTTAAGACAACCATCTTTACAACTTTAGTAAAGATTGCAAACACACTTCAAATAAAACCTTCCAAATTGCTTGTGGAAACAGAAATCTGAACTCACAACTTGCGAAGTATATCAGGAAGGTTAAACGATGGATTAACTCGGATATGCGTGCTCGGTGGGTCGCTGTTGCACTCATTGAAATAGAGAAAAAGATGAGAAGAGTAAATCGCTACGAAAAATTACATTTACTAAGAACGGCATTAAGAGCAGAGTTAAAACTTGAACAACAGAAAGTAGCTTAATAAATAACGGAGTCTCGAATCTCAACTAAATTTGACTTTATACCTCATTATTGCCAAAGATAACTTCATTTATTACTTTGTCTTCGATAAAATAGATAAAGTATTAATAATTCAGTTCTTTAAGACCGGCTGCTGGCTCTACTACACATATTCTCATTATTCTGGTCAGATTAGAAAATTTTCAATAAATTTGAATACAACTTTCGGGAAACTCTTTGAAGAAAATTCAGATATTGCTTATTGAAGACAATAGACTTCTACGCGATGGTATTGCGGCAATGCTCAAAAAGCAATCGGATATGCATGTGGCAGGGACTGTCGGCAACGGTGAAAACATTTTGATAATGATGGAAAAACACAAACCGAATATCCTTCTTCTTGATCTTGGCCTGCGAAATCAAAACAGTTTACAAATTGTTAAATCATCAAGGGAACATTTTCCAGAGACCAAAATAATTGTTATGGACCTGATACCTCTGCAGGCGGATGTTTTTGAATTTGTTCAGGCGGGCGTTTCAGGCTTCATACTAAAAGATGCGAACGTAACCGAATTTTTTAAAACGATTCGGTCGGTATATGAAGGTGTTCAAATTCTACCGGCGCATTTAACAGGTTCTTTGTTTTCGCAAATTGTTGAACATGCAATCAGCGTCTCCAAACCATCTGCAATAGTTGAATCTGTTCGTATGACAAAACGTGAACGGCAAGTAATCGATCTGATTTCTGATGGATCTTCTAACAAAGAAATTGCACAAAAACTTCATCTCTCTCCTTACACAGTAAAGAGTCATGTCCACAACATACTTGAAAAATTAGCACTTAATACGCGTGTTCAAATAGCAAAGCACGCTCATCTCTCCGGATCTAATATAACCCCAACTGATACTACGACAACAGATAACAAATAATTTCCAAAATTTTTTTGCGCAAAAGATGTAATCCTTTTTTCATCCCTTCGTCCGATACTATCCTATCTCTCATTGTCCTATCTTTTATATACAAGCAATGATAATTACATCTATGACTTGTCGAAATAATTTAATAGGAGAATCACCTTGAAAAAGCTAAATGCATTATTCTTAATTATAATTTTTGCAGTATCCCTATTTGTCTGCAGTTGCAGTGCCAGCGGAGGAATATCTGTTGGTAAACAACAAAATTCGAAAACAGTTATTCTGAGTAAGTAATAAGTTTGATAAAATGTTTTTTGAATGAAGGTGCATCAGTTCCTAAAAAAAACAAAAGGTGTTTGAAAAACAATCAGGCTAGAAAGGAATTATTATGCTCTATACTATCGCCGTAATATTAATCGTGTTGTGGTTGTTGGGATTTCTTACATCGTACACAATGGGTGGCGTCATCCACATTCTTCTGGTAATTGCAATTATAATGATTCTGCTCAGAGTAATTAGTGGTCGGCGCGTGCTGTGAACATAAATTACTATCAAGAAATATTTTAAACAGGCAGAAATCAAAATTGAGGACAATGTCCATCTTCTCAATGATTAATAAGGAAATATTGCAATGTTATTTAAACAACTCCGCTCCCTTAGGTTGCCAGACATGCTTACTCTTCTTGGTCTCCTGTCTGTCTCCCTTTCGATCTATTTCTCACTAAATGGATTTATAATAATTGCATACTTTCTAATTCTCCTGCAATTCCTTCTGGATTATTTTGACGGAAAATTAGCTAGAGCTATTGGCGGGGGTGCACTGGGTGTTTATCTGGATAGTTTTACAGACTTTATGGCTGTTGCATCCTCTGTTGTATTTGGTTGGTTCGTCGGGATAAACGGCACGCTAATGCTTATAGCAGGATTCTTAAATGTTGGTGCTGCCTCAATTAGGCTGGCATATTTCACAGCATATAAACAAAATGGTTTCACTGGTATTCCGACAGTACTAGCTGCTTCGACAGTTTCTACAATTGCACTTCTTGGATATTTATTTGCCCCAGCATATTTGAGCTGGTTAGTGATATTTTATTTTGTTTCAGCATTAGCAATGATCTCAGATTTAAAACTAAAAAAAATATAATCCTATAAATTTATGATTGAGCAGAAAAATTCTTCCCGGGGATTGCACATTCTTGTTGGTGCTGCGGCATTTGTAATAATCATTGCAGGGATTAATCTTGCCCAATCCGTTGTCGTTCTATTGCTTGTATCAGTTTTCCTTGCACTGCTTGGAACTCCTCCGGTGCTATGGTTAAAAGGAAAACATATTCCATCCGGTTTTGCTGTACTGATTGTTATGGCTTGTATGATAATTATTTTAATTCTGATTGGCGCGCAAATCGGAACGTCAATCAGCGGTTTTTCAGATGAATTGCCTTCATTACAATCTAGGATTAGAGAACAAGTCAAGGAACTTAGTGTACTATTGACGGGCAAGGGAATTATCGTCAAAGAAAAATTTTTTCTGGAATATGTTAACCCGGAAGCAATAATGAAACTTACAGCCGGTTTGCTTTCGGGATTGAGTTCTCTACTTTCCGATCTTGTACTGATTCTTCTAACGGTAACATTTATTTTGCTTGAAGTATCAAGTTTTCCAATCAAGCTTCGCGCAATTCTTGGTGATCCTAAACAAGCATTTCCTCAATTCACAAAGTTCGTCTTGGATATGGAACGCTATATGGTTATCAAAACCATGATCAACCTGATTGCTGGAATCTTAATATCGGTATGGATGCAGATACTTGGTGTACAATTCCCTTTGCTTTGGGGTTTCCTCGCTTTTATACTCCATTATATACCAAATATAGGTTCGGTTGTCGCCGCTATCCCTGCTGCACTTCTTGCACTCGTTCAACTTGGAATGGGTAGTGCTCTACTTGTGGTGGCCGGTAATCTTCTCGTTGGATTTGTAATAGGTAATGTAATTGAACCTCGGCTTATGGGAAGAAAATTTGGACTCTCTACATTAGTTGTCTTTCTATCTATGATTTTTTGGGGCAGTCTACTCGGTTTGATTGGTGCGATTCTTTGTATACCACTTACAATGACGCTGAAGTTTGCGTTTGAAAGTAGTGAAAGTACAAGATGGATCGCGGTGATTCTCGGATCGGAAAAGTTAAATGAAGCTTCCACACCAATAACGAAGAAGAAAAAACAATGATACAGACATCACAGATTAAAAATGCATTATTCAATTGGAGAAAACTAAAGTGGCGTACAGTAGCGAAGTATGCGGGTTCTATTATTGGTGCTTTAATACTCATCTGCGTATTGATATTTACTTTCTTTCCTGATTCTTTGATCAACAGATATTTAAAAGACCGAGTTAAGAAAGGCTTTACAGATGCTTATCCCACATACTCGATACAGCTTGGTAACTTGCATTACAATATCTGGAAGAATCGTGTGTGGTGCGATTCTATAATGCTGAAAGCAAACGACTCTACGTTTACATGCAGCGTTGTTTCGTTCTCCGTTAGCGGAATCAGCTGGATGAAAATACTTCTGCAAAGTGATTATAGCACTAATGCTCTCTCAAGTTCAGTAATAGATGCACAAAAAATTGTTCTTAGTTTTAATCGATCTCAGAATGAACTCCGTTTTGGAATGTTACATATATCATTACCTGATTCTGAAATGACCGCTGATTCAATAAAATATTCTCCATTAATTGACGATGAACAATTCTTCGCAAAAAGTAAATTCAGGCAAACCAGATTCCGTTTTAAAATCCCACAAATAAAACTGATGGGTCTAGACTATCTTGAATTGGTTAAAGGAAATGCTTACAAAACCAGAAATATAAATATTAGTAACGTGTTCACCGATATTCTAGTCAATATGGATAAGCCGTATGACATGAATTCGCCTAATCCACTTATGCCAAATGAAGCTCTTTCTTCTATCAAGAAGATAGTAAAAATTGACAGCGTGAAAATTTCTAATGGGCGCTTGAAATATTGCGAAAGGTTTGCTGTTAAAGCCAGACCCGGGGTGATTACATTTGATAAAGTTAATGTTTCTGTTTGTGGAATTGCTAATCATACCGAGCGCCTTGACACGGCAATTATCAATGCAGAAGGACGTTTCATGAATTCTAGCACAATGAAACTGTTAATGACAATTCCTCTGACATCACAGAAATTTTCTTTACATTATTCTGGTTCACTTGACGCGATGGATGTGACCAAATTAAATGCGTTTATCGAGCCCGGTGAACATCACCGTATTAAATCCGGGATTCTTCAGTCTGCAGCATTTAATATAAATGTTAATTCGGGGCAGGCAAGTGGTGCATTGCGAGTTATTTACAAAGACGTAACCATTGCCGTACTCGACAAAAATACCGGAAGTGAAAAGGGAATTTTTAATAGGATCCTTTCTTTCTTTGGCAAAGTATTTGTAATCCGAGGAACGAACATTCCTGATGAAAAAGGTTTAATGAAAATTGGTGAAGTTAAGTACAACCGGAAGCCAGCGGATTATTTTCTCCAGTTTCTCTGGTTTGCACTTCGGAGTGGAGTAGCTGATGTAGTCGGATTTCCTCGCGAATGATAATAGAAAGGTCATTAATAAATAGAACCATTTTATATAGAAAATAAAATATCGATTAAAAAAAATAATTATCCACTATAATATTACAGCCCAACTACACAAAAGAATTAGTCCCTTTTTCATCCTTGTGGACGATTGAAGCACATTCCATTTCTCTCTATAATTAATTAGCAATGAAATGATCAGTAAAGAGATTAGGAAAATAGATTAGTCTAATCTGATATTTGATTGATTGCTTATTGCTCTCATACTCTCCCTTAATCCAGCTGTAATTAATACCCAGTTACAGCTGGATTTTTATAAATGACTAAAATATTAGCTGTGCTGAGATTAATAGAAATACTCACTTTCTTTTTCCTCTCTATTTGTGAAAAGAAAATTTATCGACTACAAGAATACTCGCTAAGGAAACTACAATTATGATGAGAACCTCATCGTTATATATCATTTCAATCTTATTTTCATTCGCCGCTGTGATTGATGGTCCATTTGCCGGCGGGAAATCTGTTAAAAATTCGAATTCATACTTCCCGGTTAATAATAATGTTTCATTGATTTATGAATCATCATTTGGTGAAAGTATTACAAAATATTCTCAAGATGATGAATTTACAATCAGTTCCAGTAAAGCGGATAACTTCAAGTATAGGCAGACAATGATGATTAAAGGAGACGGAGTTTATGTAAAAGAAACATATCAGTTCTTAAAAATATTTCTATTTATTAAAAAAGAAGAAACGTTTACATATGCTAAACCTTTGTTACGATTTCCTCTTCCCTTGTTGCCCGGTATGAAGTGGGAATGGGAGGGAGACGAATATTCAGATGGTGATACGAACAAAGTGAAAGTAACGGGAAAAGCTCTTGCTAAGGAATTCATTATAACAAAAGCCGGAAGTTTTGAATCTATAAAAATAGAATCTATAATTGAAGGATCCTCCAATTCTAAGAATAGAGTTACAGAATGGTTTGCAGAAGGTGCCGGGTTAATAAAAGCAAAAATAATAATTGAGGGCGGGGGAGTGATGGGACTTTTGAGGGATATTTTAGGATATGGTACCATCGAATTTGAATTAAAAGAAATTAGGAAATTATAAACGAATCATTTCGTATTCAGTCGATCTATCACATGTAAGCATAAATTAACTCAATGCCACAATCCGGAAATTTTTTTTACTACATTTAGTTTCATGCTGAACATATATCGGGCAAAAACAGCAAAAAGATGTAGTTCCTTTTTCATCCCTTCGCTCGATTGAACAATCCTTAATTCCTCCATATCATATTAAAGGAATCAAGAAAATAATGCATGGTTAGTAAATCATTTACATAAAAAGAGGTAACAAATGAACTCATTGATAATTAAAGGCAACTGGAATGAATTGGCAGGAAAACTCAAACAACAATTCGCAAACCTAACTGATGATGATTTACTTTTCAAAGAAGGTAAAGAAGAGGAATTATTGGGACGTCTGCGTAATAAACTTGGAAAAACCAAAGAAGAATTGCGAAAAATAATTTCAAAATTATAACTGATTGTCTGCCAAGGTTTTAATCACGGAATGAATGTTGTTGGGAAAGCAATCAAAATTTATTCGCAAAAAAAAGATTAACCGATAATAGATTCTAAAATTGTCAGGAATAATAAAATGAAAAAAGTATACTTTATGTGTTCTTTGTTCTTAGTCCCAATTTTACTTCATGCACAGTTTAAGCCTGCGTTGGATAAAAAAATATTCTTAGACCAAAATATATGGTCTAGCAAACAAATGTTGACAAATGAAATCGATCGTTATTCTGATTTAGTTTCCAATCCTAACAGAACATCATTCCCTGATACTATTAAAAGTTATGTGTCCGACACTACTAAAGATTCTGTAAAGGATACTATTAAGTACAACATGTATGGAGATTTACTGAATGATGACCCGCTCTATAACAAAAGAGCTTCTTTGTGGTCACCACTCTTAAGAATTGAAATACAAAATGTGCTCTTAAATCTCGCCGATCATTATATTATGCAATACGAATGGGCAGTAGTGGGTTTCAATTCATGGAACCGAACTTTCGTAAAATCCGGTTTCCCCTGGAACGACGGATGGAAATGGGACATAGATAGATTTGGCAATAATTTTTTACTGCACCCATATACAGGCGGAAGTTATTATAATGCTGCAAGATCGAGCGGATATAATTTTTGGGAGTCTTCTGCATTTACATTCGGGGGTGCATATTTATACAAGCTCTTTGGAGAAAATGGCTGGCCTAATGGAAAACCAGAGAGGAATGATCTGATCGCAACAACTTTAGGAGGCATGTACCTTGGCGAAATATTGTACAGATTAGGATCAAATGTTATTGATGAGAGAACTAGTGGTTTAGAAAGAGTTGGCAGAGAGGCAGTGGCCTTCGTCATTAGTCCCGGCAGAACAATAAGCAGATTCTTCAATGGAAAATTGTTTAGTCATATCGACAAAGAAGTATATCAAACGGAACCCCTTAACATAACATTATCCATGGGATATCACAGAGTTAATGATGGAATAGCAATTGAGAAAGGGTCGAATAGTACTAATATAAATCTTATTCTTGATTATGGTAATCCGTTTGAGAAAAGATCAAGGAAACCATTTGATTATTTCAGAGTCAGAACGGATTTCGATTTTGGAGTAGGAAGGAAGATTGTTGACAATATAACTGGGTATGGTAATTTATATGCTACTAATGTTCAAATCGGGAATTTGGAAATGTTGACTGGATTATTCCAGCACATGAACTATTTTGATAATAAAACTTTCGAGCTGGGTACTTTTGGTTTTGGATACGGAATTATTTCTAAACTGCCTATGAGTAAGAGTACCAGCCTTTATACTAATCTGCATCTAAATATTGTACCTTTCGGCGCACTCAGTGGTCGATTTGGTCCTGATACGTCACAGGTAAGAGATTATGATTTCGCAGGCGGAGCGGAGGCAAAGCTTGAAAGCACTTTCAATTTCGGCGGATGGGTAAATCTTACTTTTATAGGTTATTACTGGTGGATGCACACGTATGCCGGAGTTGCAGGAAATAGTTACATAGCATTAATCAAGCCCAGAATCACATTTAAAATTTTTAACAATGTCAGTCTCGGATTTGAACATTTAATCTACTACAGCGATAGATACCCGCGTGATTTTCCTAGCGTCCATTCCGTAAGAACTGAACAGAAAATTTTTGTGCAAATATTTTTTGAAGAATTCAAGTTCAAAAAATAGGATGATGGTTTTTTCTTTTCTATAAAATGTGTCTAATCTAAAAAGATTTTTTTACGAGGAGCGAAGTGACGAAGCAATCAGCAGATTTTGGCATAAATTATTGAGATTGCTTCGCTCACTCGTGATGAAATATACAGATAGTACCTTCTTAACTCGAACTTGTAAAATAGGGTAATTTAAAATGGACTCAACTATGAAGAATTTATTTATATCACTTCTCCTTACACTACTTTGCGGATCTTCCTTTTTTGCGCAAGGTCCTGCTTTGCGGGATTCGGTACAGCGGAATAAATATAATTTCTCTCAATTCGGAAATGAGACTTGGGGTTTCATCAAGCAGCCGACTGAATGGGATGGAGGCGATTATATTAGAATAGGTTTGTTAGGTGCCGGAACATTTTTAGTTATGCAGACCGATCAGCCAATCCGTGATTTTATCAACCTAGATAAAAAGTACTCAAAGAGTTTTCCGATCGAATTCGGGAATATGTGGGGTGAATTATATTTTACAGAAATTCTCTTTGGCGGCTTTTCTATTTATGCTTTGTATTCCGGTGATAAGACATCTCATAAGATTGCATTTGAAATTGCTCAAGCAACATTCTATACCTTTCTGGTGAACGGTTCATTAAAATATATAATTGGAAGAGCAAGACCATATATGGAACAAGGGAATCAATCTTATACTCCTTTCTCTCGGTATGATAGCCCCGATCATCAATCATTTCCCGGAGGGCATACTGGTATTACAATGGCTCTTACGACTGTTCTTTCAAGAAATGCTAAACCGCTTTGGTTAAAAATATTGGCTTATGTTCCCGCCGCACTAAGTGTTGTAGGAAGGGTTTATCTGGATAAGCACTGGACTTCCGATGTGTTTTTCGGTGGTGCAATCGGTTACTTTGCTGCAACGTGGGTAGTTGATCAACACGAGAACCCTGTTGAAGGAGAAAGTGAAAAATCTCAACTTGGAATACACGGACTTAAAATTCAACCGTTTGTTTCTATTGATTCATACGGACTTGGACTTTCTATTCATTTATAAATATAAAAGGTTTGTAGAATGAAACGTAAAATTTATTTATCGCTCTTCTTTATTATAATATCCGGAACATCTCTCTTCGGACAACTTAAATATACTTTCCCTCAGTTCGGAAGAGAGACATGGGAGTTTGTCAAACAACCAACTAAGTGGGATGGAGGAGATTGGCTAAGATTAGGTGTAGTAAGTGCGGCAACATTTTTAATGATGGAAACTGCCGATCAACCAATTCGAGATGCAGTATTAAAGGATCAAAGATATTACAAGAGTTTTCCAATTGAATTCGGAAGAACGTGGGGAGAAATATATTCTCCTATAGTTTTGTTTAGTGGGTTTGCCGCATATTCACTTATCACTGATGATATTGGAGCAAGAAAAATCGCTTATGAAATTGGTCAAGCCTCACTCTATGCCGCGGGAATTTCATTTGTATTAAAACTTGCAATTGGCAGGTCAAGACCATATTTAAATGAAGGAGCTCATTCTTTCAGTCCCTTTGCATCAATTTTTAATCAGGACAACAAATCAATACCAAGCGGTCACTCTACTGTCGCATTCATACTTTCAACTGTTCTTTCAAGAAATATTAAATCACCCGTTTGGAAAGCTCTTGTTTATTTGCCCGCAGTGCTCACTTTAATTTCACGTGTTTATCAGGATCAGCACTGGGCATCAGATGCTTTTGCAGGGGCCGCACTTGGTTACTTTGTTGCGACATGGGTTGTAGATCATCATGAGAATAATAGTAATTCAATATTAGGAATGTCTCCAACATACCCGTTATCTATTAGGATTGCATTGAATTGATAAACATGAATTATTTATAAGTGAAATGAATTATTACATAGGAGATTGATCTGATGATAAGAATAAACAACAAATACTTAATAGCGGGCTTTATAGTCATTGTGATCCTTTCTTTATACTTCGGAAGCGGAGTAATGTTAAGGAGAGGAACAAATTTTGTATCTAAGTGGTAGCACATAGATGAAAAAGCTAACACAAAAATTTTATTAAAAGGAAAACACGAAAAGGATTCTTATGAAAACAAAATATTTGCTTGTTTCAATGATAATGGTGTTTGCTTTGACATTAACCATGTTCGGACAAACCACACACAAGGCAAAGGCAAAAACCATCATAAAGAAAAATGATGTTTCGAGCGTAATGGGTAAACCGATTTTTGAATCTAATGTAGATAGTCTTAACACCAAAGTGTGGATCTTAACCCAAAAGAAATATAAAGGAATGATGATGACAACGATGGGTAAGAAAATGGGAAAGATGGATAATAATATGGCTATGGATAAGGAAACTAAAGCAGCCGTATTAACCGGTACGCATTACTTTATTTTTGATGTAACAAATATTACAACCGGAAAA
>JAKAMS010000291.1 GCA_021812745.1 Bacteroidota bacterium
ATGTTACTTACCAGGAATATTCTACTGCAGTTGATAATCTAAAAAAACAGCAGGAACAAGCTGGTCAGACTATTGATGAATCGCAGATGGATTTTTTTAGAGATCAAGTTTGGGATTATATTGTTGCGCAGAAACTGATTGATAAAAAAATAAAAGACTTTGGTATTATTGTTACTGATGATGAAGTTAGAAATGCATTACTGGGACCGAATCCACCGGCACAATTAACACAGAAGTTTAAAGACTCTACCGGAAATTTTAATAGACAAGCTTATGAAGCGGCTTTAAAAGACCCGCGTAACAAGCAAATTGTTATTACTGTTGAAGATCAGATTAGACAACAACTAATTCAACAAAAATTACAGAGTTATGTAACGGCATCAGTTACGGTTAGCGATGCCGAAGCTAAAGATCAATATTTCAAGCAAGCAATTAAAATGAAAGCCAGCTATGTTTTGATTGATGCCAATACAATTCCCGATGCGGAAGTGAAAGTAACCGATGCGGATATAAAAAAATATTACGATGAACACCCGGAAGATTTTAAACAAGTTGCTGCAAGAAAATTAAAATATGTTCTCTTCCGCAAAGAACCTTCACAAAGTGATTCTATAGCGATTAAAAACAATCTTGAAGCTATTGTAACAAAAATGAAAGGTGATACTGCTTCCTTTAAGAGCTATGTCCAAATCTATTCCGAAAGACCATATTCAAAAGATACAGTTTCATTATCAACTATTCCGCAGCAAGTCAGGAATGAAATGGTTAGAGGAAAAAACGGCGAAATCTTTGGACCGGTATCAACGCCAGAAGGTTATGTAGTTTACAAATTGATTGACAAAGTTAAATCTAAAAAAGAGCAAGTGAGAGCTTCTCATATCTTGGTTAAATCAACCGGAAATGATAAGGCAGATCTTGAAAAAGCCAATGGCATTTATAATGAATTGATGAAAGGTGCTGACTTTGCTGCCGTTGCTAAAGCGAAATCTGACGACGGAAGTAAATTCCAAGGCGGAGATCTTGGATGGTTTGGACGCGGGCAGATGGTTAAACCATTTGAAGATGCATCCTTTAATGGAAAAGTTGGAGTAATTCAGAAACCAATTAAATCACCATTCGGTTATCATATAATTAAAGTAACAGATAAGTCAAACCAGGATTTTGTAGTAGAAAAAATTGTAAACAAAATTCAGCCGTCAGCTTCAACGACAGATCAACTTTATCAAAATGCTCAAGATTTTTCTTTTGTCGCAAAGAAAGATGGATTTGAAAATGAAGCGAAGTTGATGAAATACGCTGTAATTGAAACTCCTTCTTTTGATGAAGAAGCTCAGGGAATTCCTGGTATTGGTGTTAATAAAGCGCTTGTAAAATTTGCGTTCGATAATAGTGTTGGAGATGTGAGCGATGTCTTTAGAGTTGCTTCGGGACATGTTGTAGCAATGGTCTCCGACATAACTAAGCCTGGACTAAAAAACTTTGAAGAAACAAAAGCGCAGATTAAGAATATTCTATTGCTTAAAATGAAGCTGGATAAAGCTGCTTCTATTGCAAAAGATATTCGTTCTAAAATTGGTGAAGGCGGAGACGGCAATATTGCAAAAACCGTTTGGCCTGCGGCAAGGATTGATACAACTACAGAATTTACAACATACGGCAGTATACCAGGTATTGGTCGCGATTTTGCTTTTAGTGAATATGCCGCTAAAGGGGATTTGAATAAGTGGTCTGAGCCGGTTAAAGGTAAAATGAATGTTTATTTGATTAAAGTTAATTACAGAACACAGTATGATCCATCGTTATTCGAAGCACAAAAAGCTGAAATTAAAAAACAACTTTTATTTAGTAAGAAGTCTAGCTTTTACGGACAGTGGATTCAAGATCTAAAGAAAGACGCGGATATTGTTGATAACCGCTACCAGTTCTATAGATAATATAATTTGTTGATTCGAAAAACCGTCCAGGTAAATCTGGACGGTTTTTTTTTGCACTTTCAACAGAAATTTCGTCCATCAAATTTATTATACTATAATAAACACGGTAATTTGATACTTGTACTTTTTGTCTCCAGACAGAATCATTTAGAATATTCTAAAACATTATTCAAAAACTTCCTTTTCGTTTAATTATATTGCGTTCCGATTACCACCATATATGCGATTGATGAAAGAAAAAAGAATATACTTAACCGGATTTATGACAAGCGGTAAAAGTACAATTGGACCAATCTTGGCAAATGTGTTGGGTCTTGAATTTTTCGATCTCGACAAAGTAATTGAGAGTGAAGAAAAACAAACGATTGTAGAAATATTCGAAAAGAAAGGGGAAGAATATTTCCGGAGAATTGAATTTGGAATATTGCAAAATCTTTCTGAGCACTCTGGCGTTGTAATTTCTCTTGGCGGAGGAACTCTTACCAGTCAAGCTAATTTTGATTTATTGAAATCAACCGGCAAAATAGTTTATCTCAAAGTTTCGCCGAGTAATTTATATAAAAGATTGAAAAATAAAATTGACCGTCCGCTCTTTCGTGATCTTGTACTGGAAGAAAAAAACGAGGAAGATTTTTTAGAAAGAATAAAAGAACTTCTAGAGAACAGACGTTCGTATTATGAAAAGGCAGATTTTACCATAGACACAGATTTACAACCTCTTGGAAGGACAATTGATAAAATTGCAAAAAGGATCTCGGTACTAATAAATGAAAAAGATTGAAATAAACATTCCTGGTAAGGAATATCCGGTTTACATTGGAATCAATATTTTTGATTCGCTTGATAAAATAATCCGTTCAAAAAAATTATTTAGAAATCTATTCTTGGTAATTGACCGGAATGTGATGAGTCTTCACCGTGAGGATATAAAAAGATTCACTTCAAATTTTTCTGGCAAAGTAGCTGTACACGAAATTACCTCGAGTGAAGCGGAGAAAAATTTTATTTCTCTATCAAAATTAGTGGATGATCTTATTGTAAAAGGTTTCGGCAGAGACACTATTATAATTGCTGTTGGCGGAGGAATAACGGGAGATGTTTCCGGTTTTGCTGCAGCAACATTTATGCGCGGTGTCAAATTCATTCAGGTGCCTACTACGCTTCTTGCCGCAGTTGATAGTTCGATAGGCGGAAAAACCGGTATCAATTCCGGCGACACCAAAAATATTGTCGGAGCTATACACCAACCCGAGTTTGTATTGATTGATACCGAATTCTTGAAAACACTGCCGGAAGAAGAAATAATTTGCGGCGTTGGCGAAATTGTGAAGTATGCTTTTCTTATTGATCCGAAATTTTTTCTAACATGTAAAAATTATCTCCCAAAACTTCTTAAGACTGATTCGGCGATTGTCTCAAAAATTATTGATACGTGTATTAGTTTCAAAGGAGATGTTGTTGCCGAAGATGAAAAAGAAAACGGACTGAGAAAGATTTTGAATCTGGGGCATACATTTGCCCATGCGGTTGAAATAGAGCAAAATTTTAAAATTAAGCACGGGCAAGCTGTTATAATTGGATTGGTTTGTGCTCTTGATCTTTCCAAGCGTATTGGATTGATGGATGAAAAACTTTTTAACGAATATTTAAAACTCCCTTTGATGCTGAAAGATAAAATCTTGATAAGAAAATTTGATGCCGCTCGTATTTATGAAATTATGAAACGTGATAAGAAAGGAAGGGATCACAAAATTAAATTTGTGCTGTTGCAAGATATAGGAAATGTTGTGGTTGATGTTGAAGTAAGCGAGAGCGATGTAACTCAATCTATACAACAGGGAATTAATTATTTCATGCAGCAGTAATTGATTGGGAACAATTGATGAAGATAAAATCATTTTTGTTTTTTGCAGTATTCCTAATCTTTGCTCTTAATATATTCTCGCAAACAGAAAGAGAAACCCGTGCGGTTTGGGTTGCTACAAATTTTAGATTAGATTGGCCTCCTCCGACATTTGACCAACAAAAACAGAAACAAGCTCTCATCGAAATTTTAGATAACATCAAGTCTAAAAACTTAAACACAGTTTATTTTCAAGTTGCCAGCAACGGTACCGTATTATTCAAATCTTCATTCGAACCTTTTTCTCCTTATATCACCGGAGAAGTTGACGGAGCCGCATCATACGATCCTCTTAAATTTGCAGTTGAACA